>NZ_JBOHCV010000218.1:0-2057 GCF_050698815.1 Streptomyces sp. | reverse complement strand
TTTCCAGACCACGAAGATCGCGAACAGCAGGTAGAACCGTGCCTCGGCCCAGAGCGTCCAGCAGACTCCCAGGATCCGCGGTGAGCCGGCCGGCTGCTGCAGCATCGTCAGGTTCACCAGGAAGTCCGGGATACTCGACGGTTGATCGAACTGCGGCGCCAGGGCGCCAACACCGGCGACAAGGAACAGCGCCGCCCAGTAGGCGGGATACAGCCGCACCACCCGGGATCGGAAGAATTCCCCGAGCGAACGGCCCCAGCAGCTCATGCAGATGACGAAGCCGCTGATGGCGAAGAAGATCTCGACCCCGAGGTGGCCGTACAGTGCGACCTTCGACAGGTGAGGGAAGATGTCGAGGGGCGTCGAACCCCAGGCGGTCCCGACTGTTCCACCGCGCCCGGCGTAGTGGAAGAGGCAGACCATCAGTGCCGCCAGTAGGCGCAGACCGTCGAGTTCGCGCAGGCGGACTCTGGTGGCTTTGTGGTCGGCGCCGGGCGGCGCTGCCGCCGGCGGTATTTCGGGGTCGGACGCAGGTAGCAGTTGCGGTGACTTCACAGTACTCCGGAGACGGTGTTCGCAGGGGTGGCTCCGTCCCTCCCCTGGCTTTCCACCATTTTTCAGCTGCACGGGTCCCCGAAGTAATCGCACGGTGGATTCTGTGCGAAGAGGAGTCGTCCGGCGGCCCTGCCCTTGATGCGAATCCGTGGTCGAGCACATCGGCCAACGGCCGCTAGTGCTCGTAGTCGTTGTGTGCGTGGACTTGCGGCAGCAGGGTGACGGCCGCGTCACCGGGAAGGGACGCGGAGGCGATCGCACCATGAGGGTCGCCCAGGGTCGGCGATCACGGCCGCGCTATCGTCGATATTCGGCGGATCATGTGTTTCCTTTCACTGCCCCGGCGAGGGGTCGGGGGAAGAGAACACCACACAGCGGCCGGTCAAATGGGAGGACGTGTTGACGAGAATCGGAAGTGAACTGTTGCGTCCTGTCTGTTCACGGCGCGACGTCCTAGGCCGGCCCAGCCTGCCCGGAGGAGACTCGGTGGCAGCGGGGGCCACTGCCTCGTCCACCGCTGGGACAGTGACCGGTGTCGTGCAGCGACCAGGCCGAGTGATGACGACTGTGCGTCGGCTCACCGCCCTCGTTCTGGCGACTGTCCTTGCGGTCGGGTGCGCAGCAACGGGCGGAGAAGCCCCGGCTGCGCGGAGGCCCGCGGCGCCCACCGTTGAACGGCCGGCCCTCCCACAGCTGATTCCGCCCCCTCCTCCCTCCCGGAACAAGCCGCCGCTACCCGCCCCCACGGTGAACGGGAAACGCCAGACGCCACGTTTGGACCGGGTGCCGACCCGTGACAAGGTCGTCTTCCTCACCATCGACGACGGTGCGGCGAAGGATCCGGCGTTCGCGAAGATGATGAGCACCTTGCGCGTGCCGTTCAGCATGTTCTTGACCGACTCCATGGTCGGGGACGACTACGGGTACTTCGCCCGACTGCACCGGCTCGGCAACAAGGTGCAGAATCACACCCTGACGCACAAGCGGCTGACCGACCTGCCCTATGCCGCTCAACGGGCGGAGATCTGCGGCCAACAGGACCGCCTGCAGAAGGTCTTCGGAGAACGGCCCACGCTGTTCCGCCCTCCGCGCGGTCACTACAACTCCACCACCCTGCGTGCGGCGGCCGACTGTGGCATCCGCGCCACCGTGCTCTGGCGGGCCAACGTACAACCCAAGGGCCCGCACTCCGACGCCCGTGACCACACACTGCGTCCGGGCGACATCATCCTGTTCCACTTCTTCCCGCAGCAGCGCCTCGACGGCGCCGAGTTGAGGGACGTCACCCAGGACCTGCTGCGGACCATCACCGACCAGGGCTTCGCCGTCGCCAGGCTCGAGGACTACATCTGAGGGCCGGAACAAGGACAGCACCTGACGATGCTCCGTCAAGGCCCGGGTCCGTGACCTGGGCATTCTTCCGGAAGTGGGGTCTGTGATCATTCTTCGCGTATACGGCGAAGACCCGGCCGTGGTGGCCGGGCCTTCGCCGTATACAGGGC
>NZ_JBOHCV010000217.1:0-4895 GCF_050698815.1 Streptomyces sp. | reverse complement strand
TCGCCGAGGGCTTCCACCGCGGGGCCGGCTCGCCCCACGCCGAGGTGGTCGCCCTCAAGGAGGCCGGCGACGCCGCCCGGGGAGCCACCGCCGTCGTCACGCTCGAGCCGTGCAACCACACCGGCCGGACGGGGCCATGCGCGGAGGCCTTGATCGCGGCCGGGGTATCCCGGGTGGTGTTCGGTCAGCCGGACACGAACCCGGTGGCCCGCGGTGGTGCCGAGACGTTGCGGGCGGCGGGCATCGACGTCGAAGGTGGCGTGCTCACCGATCAGGCCCGCACGGTCAACCCGACGTGGACGTTTGCCATGGAGCACGGCCGACCGTTCGTCACGTGGAAGTTTGCCGCGACGCTCGACGGGCGCGGTGCCGCCGCCGACGGCACCAGCCGCTGGATCACCTCCGCCGAGGCCCGCGCCGACGTCCACCGGCTGCGGGCCCGCGCGGACGCCGTCCTCGTCGGCTCCGGCACCGCCCGCGCCGATGACCCCCACCTCGCCGTGCGCGGCGTGTCCGGGGCCGTACAGCCGCTGCGTGTCGTGGTCGACACCGACGCCTCCGTCGTACGGCCCGGCGCCCGCGTCCTGGACGACGCCGCCCCCACCCTGATCGCCGTCGCACAGGACGCCGATGCCGGTGAACTGGACGGCGCCGCCGAGCTGTTGCGGCTGCCGCGCGCCGCGGACGGCCACCCGGGCCTGGACCTGAACGCACTGCTCAAGGCCCTGTACGCACGGGAGATCCGCTCGGTGCTGCTGGAGGGCGGGCCGACGCTCGCGGGCGCCTTCGTCGAGGCCGGAGCCGTCGATGAGGTCATCGGCTACCTCGCCCCCGTACTGCTGGGGGCCGGTCCCGGAGCGCTCGGTGCCGCCGGAATCGACACCATCGCCCAGGCGTTGCGGCTGACGGTGACCGAACACGTGCGGCTCGGCCCGGACTTGCGGATCACCGCGCTCCCCGGGGCCGATTCCCGGGCGAGTGCCGTTTCTCCTTCCTTCCCCTCCCACGCTTCCCCCGTCTCCACCGCTGCCACCGAGGAGTCCTGAGTGTTCACCGGAATCATCGAAGAACTGGGTGAGGTCGTCGCCGTCGAGGAGCTCGCGGGCGCCGCTCGTTTCCGGCTGCGCGGGCCCGTCGTCACCGAAGGCGTGCGGCACGGTGAGTCGATCGCCGTCAACGGCGTCTGCCTCACCGTCGTGGAGGCCGGCGACGGCGAGTTCACGGCCGACGTCATCGCCGAAACGCTTTCCCGTTCCAGCCTGGGCGCGCTGAGCGTCGGCTCCCGGGTCAACCTGGAGCGTCCGATGGCGCTCGGCGGCAGGCTCGACGGCCACCTCGTCCAGGGCCACGTCGACGGCACCGGCACCATCGCCGAACGCGGCGAGGACGGCACCGTGCGCATCCAGCTCCCGCCGGGGCTCGCCAAGTACGTCGTGGAGAAGGGGTCCATCACCATCGACGGCGTCAGCCTCACCGTCGTCGAGGCGGGCGCCGAGCACTTCACCATCAGCCTGATCCCCACCACCCTGGCGCTGACCACCCTGGGCATCAAGGGGGCCGGGGACGTGGTCAACCTCGAGGTGGACGTGCTGGCCAAGTACGTCGAGCGGCTGCTCACGCACGGCGGCGGCGCGAAGGAAGCGGTCCGATGAACTCGGCCGGCTGGCTCAACAGCCAGGCGTTCACCGCTCTCGGGCAGCACGTCATCTGGTCCGATCTCATCGGCAACACCATCGGTCTGGCCGCGCTCGCGCTCGGCTGGCGCCGCTCCCTCCTCACCTGGCCCGTCCAGGTTCTCTCCGGCGTCGTCCTCATCGCCGCGTACCACTCCGCGCGGCTCGCGGGCGGCGAAGGCAAGCAGCTCCTCGTCATCGTCGTCGCGCTGTGGGGCTGGTGGCAGTGGCGGCACGGGAAGCGGCAGGCCCACGACGGCTCGGTCGCCGTGCGCTTCGCCGGCCGGCGGGAGCGCGGGCTGCTCATCGCCGGTACGGCCATCGGCACGCTCGCCGTCGGGGGGCTCTTCACCCTGGTGCCGGAGCTGTCCTGGAACCCGTGGCCGGACGCCTACATCTTCGTCGGCACCCTCGCCGCGATGATCGCCCAGGCGCGCGGACTCGTGGAGTTCTGGTTCGCCTGGCTGCTGGTCGACATCGTCGGGGTCCCGCTCGCCTTCAGCAGTGGACTCGCCTTCTCCGGGCTCGTCTACATCGTCTACCTCGTACTCGTCCTGTGGGGGCTGCGCAGCTGGTGGCTGCAGTCCCGGCAGACCACGGCGGC
The DNA here is from genome assembly GCF_050698815.1 of Streptomyces sp. GTDB lineage: Bacteria > Actinomycetota > Actinomycetes > Streptomycetales > Streptomycetaceae > Streptomyces. Next base: position 2,618 of record NZ_JBOHCV010000217.1, on the reverse strand, counting down.
AGCGGCCACCCGGCCCGCGACCGCCGTCGAAGGAGTCCCGTCATGAGCGGCACAGGCACACCCGACCAGCCGCAACCCCGCCGGGACCGGCGGGCCACGGCCGAAGGAACAGCAGCCTCACCAAGGAGCGGACGCATGACCGCAGCGACCAGCTGGCCCCCGGCGTACACCGCGCGTGAAGCCGGCGGGCACGGCCCCGACGACGTCACCCTCGACCCCGTGGAGCGGGCCATAGCCGACATCGCCGACGGGCGCCCCGTGGTCGTCGTCGACGACGAAAGCCGTGAGAACGAGGGCGACCTGATCGTCGCCGCCGAGCGGATCACCCCCGAGACCGTCGCCTTCATGATGAGCGAGTGCCGCGGCCTGATCTGCACCCCCATGGAGGCCGACGACCTCGACCGGCTCGACCTGCCGCAGATGGTGGAGCGCAACTCCGAGGCGATGGGCACCGCCTTCACCGTCTCGGTGGACGCTACCGCCGGCCACGGCGTCAGCACCGGCATCTCCGCCGCCGACCGGGCCGCCACGATCCGGCTGCTGGCCGACGCGTCCTCGGTGCCCGCCGACTTCGTACGCCCCGGGCACGCCTTCCCGCTCCGCGCCAAGCCCGGGGGTGTCCTGGCCCGGGCCGGCCACACCGAGGCCGGAGTGGATCTGGCCCGGCTCGCCGGGCTGCGCCCGGCCGCCGCCATCGTCGAGATCGCGGGCGAGGACGGAGCCATGCTGCGGCTGCCCGAACTGATCCCGTTCGCCCGCAAGCACGGCCTCTCGATCATCTCCATCGAAGACCTGGCCGCCTACCGCAGGACCTCTCCCGCCCTCGGTGCGCGGAGCCCCGGGCCCACCGTCCGCCGGGAGGCCGCCACCCGGCTGCCCACCCGGTACGGGGACTTCCGCGCGTACGGCTACCGCTCCACCGCCGACGGTGTCGAACACATCGCCCTCGTCACCGGCGACCTGACGGCGTCCGACGGAGAGGACGTCCTGGTCCGGGTGCACTCCGAGTGCCTCACGGGCGACGTCTTCGGGTCGGCGCGCTGCGACTGCGGAACGCAGCTGCGGGCAGCCCTGGAGCGGGTGCAGGCCGAGGGCCGCGGCGTGGTGCTCTACCTGCGCGGTCATGAGGGCCGCGGCATCGGGCTGCTGTCCAAGCTGCGCGCGTACGAACTGCAGGAGCGTGGCCGTGACACCCTCGACGCCAACCTCGAGCTGGGGCTGCCCGCCGACGCCCGCGACTACGCCGCGGCCGCCGAGATGCTCGACGACCTCGGCGTCCGGTCCCTGCGGCTGATGACGAACAACCCCGAGAAGACCGCGGCCCTCGTGCGGTACGGGCTGCGAGTCGAGGGGCGCGAGCCGATGCCCGTACAGGCGGGCGAGCACAACCTGCGCTACCTGCGTACCAAGCGGGACCGGATGGGGCACGAGCTGCCCTGGCTGGACGCGGACCGCGCCTCACCCTGCGGCACCCAGTGAGCGCGAGAGTATGAGCACATGAGCACAATCCACCACATCGAAGACGAGCGACAGCACCAAGGAGCAACGTGAGCGGCAAGGGCGCACCCGAACTGTCCGTCGAGAACTGCGGCGATCTGCGCGTGGCCGTGATCGCCGCCCAGTGGCACGAGCAGGTCATGGGCGGCCTGCTCGACGGCTCGCTGCGGGCCCTGCGCGAGCTGGGCATCGAGGAGCCCACGCTGGTGCGCGTCCCCGGCAGCTTCGAACTGCCCGTCGCCGCCAAGGTCCTCGCCGAGGGCCACGACGCGGTGGTGGCCCTCGGCGTCGTCATCCGCGGCGGCACGCCGCACTTCGACTACGTCTGCCAGGGCGTGACCCAGGGGCTGACCAAGGTCTCCGTCGACTGCGGCGTCCCCGTCGGCTTCGGCGTGCTGACCTGCGACACCGAGGAGCAGGCGCTGGAGCGGGCCGGGCTCGCGGGCTCCTCGGAGGACAAGGGCCACGAGGCGGTCACCGCAGCCGTCGCCACCGCCGCCGCACTGCGCACCGTGGCCGAACCCACGCGCGGGCGGCAGCCGGCCGGCACGTAGAGTAAGACCACCATGGCGAACAAGACATTCGAGGAGCTCTTCGCCGAGCTCCAGCACAAGGCCGCCACCGGCGACCCCATCACTTCCCGTACCGCGGAACTGGCCGCCCAGGGCGTGCACTCCATCGGCAAGAAGATCGTCGAAGAGGCCGCCGAGGTGTGGATGGCCGCCGAGTACGAGGGGGACGAGCGCACCGCCGAGGAGATCTCGCAGCTGCTCTACCACCTCCAGGTGATGATGATCGCCCGCGGCGTCTCCCTCGAGGACGTATACGCTCACCTCTGAGGTCCGCGCACCGCGCACACGGCGCGCACCGCCGGCGCCCTCCCACCGCTCCGATCCTCGCTTCTTGCCACGTCACCCGACATACGCACCCACACAAAGGAAGCCCGCACCATGCTGCGCATCGCCGTCCCCAACAAGGGTTCACTGTCCGAGCCTGCGTCGGAGATGCTCCATGAGGCGGGCTACCGGCAGCGCAAGGACCGCCGCGAACTGGTGCTCGTCGACAGTGAGAACGAGGTCGAGTTCTTCTTCCTGCGGCCCCGCGACATCGCCGTCTACGTC
>NZ_JBOHCV010000216.1:0-3957 GCF_050698815.1 Streptomyces sp. | reverse complement strand
GGTTCTTGACCTCGGCGCGCTCCCGGCGAGCCGCGGCGGCCTTTTCGAGCGCGGCTGCGCGCTGTTCAGGGGTAAGGGGCGGAAGAGCCACGCCTACGTCACCTCAGTTAGAACTGTTGGAATGGATTCAGTGAGGAACCTCGTAGCCCCGCCTGCGCGGAGCAATGAGCGGCGCGCCTGTTCGTGCCGCTCCCGACGGAGACTAGCGGCCCGCGGCGTCTGAGTCAGCGAGAACTGCGGAAAAGTCCTGGTCAGACTCAAGGTGATAAGGACATTCGCGGACAAAGTATCCCAGTTTTCCGGCCAACTGCCTCTGAGTTCCCCCCATTTCCGCGGTGGCCGGGACCGGATCGGCACCCCGCCGGTGGCGGCGTCACCGACGCGGAGCGCATCACCGCAGGTACGGAGCGGGTGCACCCCGAGCGCGGGAACGGGTGTACGAGCGGATTACGCGACCGCCGCGGCCAGCAGCCGGGCCTCGGACGCGGCGGCCGCCCGCAGCGCCTCGAGCGACGGACCGTGCCGCAGTACTCCTCTGCTGACGCTCGGCACGACATTGCCCACCGCCGCTCCGAAGACCCCCGGCAGGTCCGCCGCCGTCGCCCCCTGCGCACCGATACCGGGGGCGAGCAGCGGACCGTTGACGGCGAGGTCGGCGTCGAGCTCACGCAACGTGCCGCCGAGGGTGGCGCCGACGACGGCGCCGAACGAGCCCAGCGGCTCCGCGTCCGCGTTCTCGGCGGCCAGGTGCCGGAGCACGGTGGCTGCGACGCTCCGCCCGTCGGTACGCACCGCGTGCTGCACCTCGGCGCCCTCCGCGTTGGAGGTGAGCGCCAGCACGAAGAGCCCGCAGCCGCTCGCGCGGGCACGCTCGAGGGCCGGGCGCAGCGAGCCGAAGCCCAGGTACGGGCTGACGGTGAGCGCGTCCGAGAAGAGGGGGGAGGCCGGGTCGAGGAAGGCGTCGGCGTAGGCGGCCATGGTGGAGCCGATGTCGCCGCGCTTGGCGTCCATCACCACCAGCGCGCCGGCGTCGCGTGCCTCGGCCACGGCCCGCTCCAGTACGGCGGTGCCGCGGGAGCCGAAGCGCTCGAAGAAGGCGGACTGCGGCTTGAGCACGGCGACCCGGTCGGCCAGCGCCTCCACGACGGTGCGGGTGAAACGCTCCAGCCCCGCGACGTCGTCGCTCAGGCCCCAGTCGGCCAGCAGTGCGGCGTGCGGGTCGATGCCGACGCAGAGCGGTCCGCGCACGTCCATCGCGCGACGCAGCCGTGCGCCGAACGGCTCGGGCTGTTTCCTGGGGCTCAGGTTCGTCGGGCTCAGGTTCGTCGGGTTCGGGGTCGTCGGGCTCGGAGTCATACGGCCTTCCGGTGCTCGGCGCCGACGGCCTCGGCGAGGCTGCTGTACGGGCTCGCCTCGAGGCGCGCGGCCAGACCCTTGTGCAGGGCGCGGGTCCAGCCCGGGCCCTCGTAGACGAAGGCGCTGTAGCCCTGCACCAGGGTGGCACCGGCGAGGATGCGCTGCCAGACGTCCTCCGAAGTGGTGACGCCGCCGACGCCGACGAGGGTGACGCGGGTGCCGACGCGCGCATACAGGCGGCGCAGCACCTCCAGCGAGCGGTCCCGCAGCGGTGCGCCGGACAGGCCGCCGGTCTCCGCCACCAGAGCGGCGGCGGAAGTCAGCGGGCCGGCACCACCACCGTCGCGGGCGAGGGTGGTGTTGGTGGCGATGATGCCGTCCAGGCCCAGTTCCACCGCCAGGTCCGCGACCGCCTCCACGTCCTCGTCCGCGAGGTCGGGGGCGATCTTGACGAGCAGGGGCACGCGACGGCCGGTGACGGTCCGGTCGGCGGCTTCCCGTACGGCGCTGAGCAGCGGGCGGAGCGCCTCGGTGGCCTGCAGGGCGCGCAGGCCGGGGGTGTTGGGTGAGGAAACGTTGACCACGAGGTAGTCGGCGTGCGCGGCCAGGCGTTCGGTGGAGGTGACGTAGTCACCGACGGCTTCGGTCTCGGGCACCACCTTGGTCTTGCCGATGTTGACGCCGACGACGGCCGCGGCGGCCGTCCCCCGGCGTGCGCCGCGGGCCGTACGGGCGGCGAGGCGGGCGGCGACCGCGGCCGAGCCCTCGTTGTTGAAGCCCATCCGGTTGATCAGCGCGCGGTCCGCCACGAGCCGGAAGAGCCGCCGCCCGGGGTTGCCGGGCTGCGGCTGAGCGGTGACGGTGCCGACCTCGATGTGGTCGAAGCCGAGCATCGCCAGGCCGTCGACGGCGGCGGCGTTCTTGTCGAAGCCCGCGGCGAGCCCGAAGGGGCCGGGCATCGTCCGGCCCAGCGCCTCGATGCGCAGCTCCTCGTGACGGGGCGCGAACCGGGCCGCGAGCAGGGCGCGCAGCACCGGGACGCGGGCCGCCAGCCGGATCACCGCGAAGGCACGGTGGTGGGCCCGCTCGGGGTCCATCCGCCGCAGGACGGTGCGGAAGAGCAGGGAGTACATCTCAGCCCGACTTCCGTACCGCCGTGAGGTGGTCGGCGTGCTCCTGCAGGGAGCGGACGCCGACCTCGCCACGGGTGAGTGCCTCGATGCCCTGCACCGCGGCGGCGAGGGCCTGCACGGTGGTGAGGCAGGGCACGGCGCGGGCCACGGCGGCGGTGCGGATGTCGTAGCCGTCCAGGCGGCCGCCGGTGCCCCACGGAGTGTTGACGATCAGGTCGACCTGGCCGTCGTGGATGAGCTGGACGACCGTCGGCTCACCGCCGGGACCCGGGCCCTGGCTGTGCTTGCGCACGACGGTGGCGTTGATGCCGTTGCGCTTGAGCACTTCGGCGGTGCCGGAGGTGGCCAGCAGTTCGAAGCCCATGCCGACCAGTTCACGGGCCGGGAAGATCAGCGAGCGCTTGTCGCGGTTGGCGACCGAGACGAAGGCGCGGCCCTTGGTCGGCAGCGCTCCGTACGCCGCCGCCTGGGACTTGGCGTAGGCGGTGCCGAAGACGCTGTCGATGCCCATGACTTCACCGGTGGAACGCATCTCCGGACCGAGCACGGTGTCCACGCCGCGCCCCTGCACGTCGCGGAAGCGGGTCCAGGGCAGCACGGCTTCCTTCACCGAGATCGGCGCGTCCATCGGGAGATCGCCGCCGTCGCCGGTGGCCGGGAGCATGCCCTCGGCGCGCAGTTCGGCCAGGGTGGTGCCCAGGGAGATCCGGGCGGCGGCCTTCGCGAGCGGTACCGCGGTGGCCTTGGAGGTGAAGGGGACGGTGCGGGACGCGCGCGGGTTGGCCTCCAGCACGTAGAGGATGTCTCCGGCCATGGCGAACTGGATGTTGATCAGTCCGCGCACGCCGACTCCCCGCGCGATGGCCTCCGTCGAGGCCCGCAGGCGCTTGATGTCGAAGCCGCCGAGGGTGATCGGGGGCAGCGCGCAGGCGGAGTCGCCGGAGTGGATTCCCGCTTCCTCGATGTGCTCCATGACGCCGCCGAGGTAGAGCTCATGGCCGTCGTAGAGGGCGTCGACGTCGATTTCGATGGCGTCGTCGAGGAACCGGTCGATGAGGACGGGGTGTTCGGAGATCAGGCCCGCGTGCCGCTCCAGGTACCCGGCAAGTGAACCCTCGTCGTAGACGATCTCCATGCCTCGCCCGCCCAGCACGTAGGAAGGACGCACCATCACCGGGTAGTTGATCTCGGCGGCGATGCCCTTGGCCTGCTCGAAGGAGTAGGCGGTGCCGTACTTGGGCGCCGGCAGCCCGGCCTCCGCCAGCACCCGGCCGAAGGCGCCGCGCTCCTCGGCGAGGTGGATCGCCTCCGGCGAGGTGCCCACGATCGGCACACCGTTGTCCTTGAGCGCCTGGGCGAGGCCCAGCGGTGTCTGGCCGCCGAGCTGGACGAGGACGCCCGCGACGGGCCCGGCCGCCTTCTCGGCGTGCACGATCTCCAGCACGTCCTCCAGGGTGAGCGGCTCGAA
>NZ_JBOHCV010000215.1:0-9654 GCF_050698815.1 Streptomyces sp. | reverse complement strand
TCCCAACTGTCGTGGCCGGCACACCTCTTCACGCGTCCTCGTCCAGCGTAGCCCTGATCAGCCGCCGTTCTGGGCCGCATCCAGGATCTTGCCGGACAGTTGCTGAGGCATCGGTTCGTGGCAGGCGTACGCGCGGGCGAACCGGCCTGTGCCGTGCGAGAGGGAGCGCAGCTCCACCGCGTATCGGCTGATCTCGATCTCCGGGATCTGCGCCCGTACGAGCGTCTGCCCGTCGGACGCCTGCTCGGTGCCGGAGACCCTGCCGCGCCGTCCGGACAGGTCACTCATGACCGATCCCACGTACTCGTCCGAGACCGTCACCTGCAACTCCGCGACAGGCTCCAGCAGATGGATGCGCGCCTTGGCCGCACACTCGCGCAGCGCGAGGGCTCCGGCCGTCTGGAACGCGGCGTCGGACGAGTCCACCGAGTGTGCCTTGCCGTCGTGGAGCGTCACCCGGAAGTCCACCAGCGGGTATCCGGCGGCCACACCCTTGGCGGCCTGCGCCCGTACGCCCTTCTCCACGGACGGGATGAACTGCCGCGGGACGGCGCCGCCCACGACCTTGTCGACGAACTCGATGCCCGAACCGCCTGGCAGGGGCTCCACGGTGATCTCGCAGATCGCGAACTGCCCGTGCCCGCCCGACTGTTTGACGTGCCGTCCCCGCCCGGTCGCCTCCTCGGCGAAGGTCTCCCGCAGAGAGACCCTGTGCTCGACGGAGTCGACGTTCACGCCGTAGCGGCTGCGCAGCCGTTCGAGGGCGACGCCCATGTGCGCCTCGCCCAGGCACCACAGGACGAGCTGGTGGGTGTCCGGGTTCTGCTCCAGGCGCATCGTCGGATCCTCGGCGACGAGCCGGGACAGCCCGTGCGAGAGCTTGTCCTCGTCCGGCTTGCTGTGCGCCTCGATGGCGACCGGCAGCAGCGGGTCCGGCATCACCCACGGCTCCATCAGCAGCGGGTCGTTCTTGGCCGAGAGGGTGTCGCCGGTCTCGGCCCGGTTCAGCTTCGCGACGCAGGCGAGATCGCCCGCGACAGCCTTGGCGAGCGGGCGCTGCTGTTTGCCGAAGGGCACCGAGAGGGCGCCGACCCGTTCGTCCACATCGTGATCCTCGTGGCCGCGGTCCTCCAGTCCGTGCCCCGAGACGTGCACCGTCTCGTCGGGCCGCAGGGTGCCGGAGAAGACCCGTACGAGCGAAATCCGTCCCACGTACGGGTCCGAGGAGGTCTTCACCACCTCGGCCACCAGCGGCCCGTCCGGGTCGCAGGTCAGCTGCGGACGCGCACCGCCCTGCGGGGTGGTGACCGCGGGGACCGCTCGCTCCTGTGGCGTCGGGAAGCCGCCGGTGATCAGCTCCAGCAGTTCCACCGTGCCCAGCCCCTGCCGGGCCCCGTCGCCGGCCGGCGCCGCCGCCAGCACCGGGTGGAAGACGCCGCGGGCGACGGCCTTCTCCAGGTCCTCGATGAGTGTCTTGATGTCGCACTGCTCACCGGCCAGATAGCGGTCCATGAGGGTCTCGTCCTCGCTCTCGGCGATGATCCCCTCGATGAGCCGGTTCCTGGACTCCTCGATCAGCGGCAGCTGGCCGGGGTCCGGATCGCGCTCGGTGCGCGTGCCCGGCGTGTAGTCGAAGACCCGCTGGGAGAGCAGCCCGATCAGCCCGTCGACCGGCGCGTGCCCGTCGGCGGCCGACGCCTCGCCGCGCAGCGGGAGGTAGAGCGGGATCACGGCATCGGGATCGTCACCGCCGAAGACGCGCTGGCAGACCTCCACCATCTCCTCGAAGTCGGCGCGTGCGGCGTCGAGATGGGTCACCACGATGGCCCGCGGCATCCCCACAGCCGCGCATTCCTCCCACGCCAGCCGCGTCGCCCCGTCCACGCCGTCCGCGGCCGAGACGACGAAGAGGGCCGCGTCCGCTGCTCGCAGACCGGCCCTCAACTCCCCGACGAAATCGGCGTATCCGGGGGTGTCCAGCAGATTGATCCGGATGCCGCCCCACTCCACCGGCACCAGGGAGAGCTGCACCGAACGCTGCTGCCGGTGCTCGATCTCGTCGTAGTCGGAGACGGTGCCGCCGTCCTCGACCCGGCCCGCCCGGCTCACCGCTCCCGAGGTGAGCGCCAGTGCTTCGACGAGGGTGGTCTTTCCCGAACCGCTGTGGCCGACCAGTACCACGTTCCGCAGTGCGGAGGGCTGCTCGGCCGCCGTTGCCCTGCCGGCGGCTCCGGGGTGTGTACCCGCTTTGTCGCCCATGTGTCCCGCCTTCCGGTCGACACCTGTTGGGTCCGTCGCGAAAACCACGGTTCTACGAGCTTTCCACCGCTTCCGGCACCCGTCCATACGTAGCGCGGGGCACCGCAGCGATCCCTTCGCGACGGCCCTCCGGCGCTGGCTACGATGGGGCCGTCGGTGGCCGCACTCGCCACCCGGCCCGCCATCGACCAACCTGGACGGCCATGCTGAACAAGTACGCGCGTGCCTTCTTCACGCGTGTTCTCACTCCCTTCGCCGCATTGCTGCTGCGCCTGGGAGTGAGTCCCGATGCGGTCACCCTGATCGGCACCGGGGGTGTGGTGGCGGGTGCGCTGGGGTTCTATCCGTTCGGCGAGTTCTTCTGGGGCACGGTCGTCATCACGCTGTTCGTCTTCTCCGACCTCGTGGACGGCAACATGGCGCGGCAGCTGGGCCGTTCCAGCAGGTGGGGGGCCTTCCTCGACTCCACTTTGGACCGGGTCGCCGACGCGGCGGTCTTCGGCGGTATCGCGCTGTGGTACGCGGGCCGCGGCGACAGCGTCCTGATGTGCGCGGTCACCATCTTCTGCCTGGCCAGCGGCCAGGTCGTCTCCTACACCAAGGCGCGCGGCGAGAGCATCGGCCTGCCGGTGAACGTCAACGGCCTGGTCGAGCGCGCGGAGCGGCTCGTGATCACCCTGGTACTGACCGGGCTCGCGGGCTTCACCACCTTCGGCGTCCCGCACATCGGCGTCCTGCTGCCCATCGCGCTGTGGGTGGTCGCCCTCGGCAGCGCCGTGACTCTTGGCCAGCGCGTGGTGACCGTACGCGGTGAGGCCGCCGAGGCGGACGGGCGGGGGGTCGCGTGAGCGCCGCCGGTGACCGGCTGACGGACGCCCTGTACGGACTGGGCTGGGCGGGCGTCAGGAAGCTTCCCGAGCCCGCCGCGGAGCGGCTGGGGCGGAGTATCGCCGACAGCCTCTGGCGGCGGCGGGGCAAGGGCGTACGGCAGCTGGAGGCCAACCTCGCCCGCGTCGTCCCCGACGCCTCGCCCGAGCGCCTCGCACAGCTCTCCCGTGCGGGCATGCGCTCGTACCTGCGCTACTGGATGGAGTCCTTCCGGCTGCCCTCCTGGAGCGAGCAGCGCGTCCGCGGCGGCGTGCGGATAACGGACCTGCACCACCTCACCGACGGCATCGCGTCCGACCGCGGGGTCATCCTCGCGCTGCCGCACCTGGCCAACTGGGACCTGGCCGGTGCCTATGTCACCACCGAGCTGAAGACGCCCTTCACGACGGTCGTCGAACGCCTCAAGCCCGAATCGCTCTTCGACCGCTTCGTCGCCTACCGCGAGAGCCTGGGAATGGAGGTGCTGCCGCACGCCGGCGGAGCCGCCTTCGGCACCCTCGCGCGCCGGCTGCGGGCGGGCGGGCTGGTCTGCCTGGTGGCCGACCGCGACCTGTCCGCCTCGGGGATCGAGGTGGGGTTCTTCGGGGAGCGCGCGCGGATGCCCGCCGGGCCCGCCATGCTGGCCCAGCAGACCGGAGCGCTGCTGCTGCCGGTGACGCTCTGGTACGACGAGACGCCGGTGCTGAAGGGCCGGGTCTACCCCGCGGTGGATGTTCCGGCGGACGGCACCCGGGGGGAGAAGGCCGCTGTGATGACCCAGGCCGTGGCGGACGCCTTCGCCGACGGCATCGCCGAGCACCCCGAGGACTGGCACATGCTGCAGCGGCTCTGGCTCTCCGACCTGGCCCCCGGGCGGGAACCGGACGGGTCCGCGGCGAAGGAGGAGCGGGACGCATGAGGATCGGCATCGTCTGCCCCTACTCCTGGGACGTGCCCGGCGGCGTCCAGTTCCACATCCGCGACCTGGCGGAGCACCTGATCCGGCTGGGGCACGAGGTGTCCGTCCTGGCGCCGTCCGACGATGAGACCCCGCTGCCCCCTTACGTCGTCTCCGCCGGACGCGCCGTCCCGGTGCCCTACAACGGCTCGGTCGCCCGGCTCAACTTCGGCTTCCTCTCGGCGGCCCGGGTACGCCGCTGGGTGCACGACGGACGCTTCGACGTACTGCACATCCACGAGCCCGCCACGCCCTCCCTCGCCCTGCTCACCTGCTGGGCGGCGCAGGGCCCGATCGTGGCCACCTTCCACACCTCCAACCCGCGCTCACGGGCGATGATCGCGGCGTACCCGATCCTGCAGCCCGCGCTGGAGAAGATCAGCGCCCGGATAGCGGTGAGCGAGTACGCGCGGCGCACCCTGGTCGAACATCTCGGCGGTGACGCGGTCGTCATCCCCAACGGCGTCGACGTCGGCTTCTTCGCCGGTGCCGAACCGAAGGCGGAGTGGCAGGGCGGCACGATCGGCTTCATCGGGCGGATCGACGAGCCCCGCAAGGGACTTCCGGTGCTGATGAAGGCGTTCCCGCGCATCCTGGCCGCGCTGCCCGGCACCCGGCTGCTGGTCGCCGGGCGCGGTGATGAGAAGGAGGCCGTCGCGGCCCTGCCCGCCGAGATGCGCGAGCGGGTGGAGTTCCTCGGCATGGTCAGCGACGAGGACAAGGCACGGCTGCTGCGCAGCGTCGACCTGTACGTGGCGCCCAACACCGGCGGGGAGTCCTTCGGCATCATCCTGGTCGAGGCGATGTCCGCGGGTGCGCCGGTGCTCGCCAGCGACCTGGACGCGTTCGCCCAGGTGCTGGACGGAGGAGCGGCGGGGGAACTGTTCGCCAACGGGAACGCCGACGAGCTGGCCGATGCCGCCGTACGCCTGCTGGGCGCCCCCGGGCGCCTGGCCGAGCTGCGGGAACTGGGCATCCGGCATGTGCGCCGGTTCGACTGGACCACCGTCGGCGCCGACGTCCTCGCCGTCTACGAAACCGTCACCGACGGCGCCGCGGCCGTCTCCCCGGACGAGCGCATCGGGCTGCGCGCCCGGTTCGGCCTGGCCCGTACCGAGCCACGCTGACAGAGCCCGCCGACCACGCTGCCACGCCGAGATACCGCTGAGGACCGACGGAGAGTGCTGAGCCAATGGCCTTGACCACCCTGTTCCTGCTCGTCGCCGCCGTGCTGCTGATCGGCGTCTACCTGAGCTGGACCGCCGGACGGCTGGACCGGCTGCACGCCCGTATCGACGCCGCCAGGGCCGCCCTCGACGCGCAGCTGCTGCGCCGCGCCTCGGTCGCACAGGAGCTGTCCACCGCGGGCGTGCTGGACCCCGCGGCCTCGATCGTCCTCTACCAGTCCGCGCACGACGCCCGGCAGGCCGAGGAGGACCAGCGGGAGGTCGCCGAGAGCGAGCTGAGCCAGGCGCTGCGCGCCGTCTTCGCGGAAACCGGCCAGGTCGAGGCGGTCCGTGCGGCTCCGGGCGGTGAGGAGGCGGCCGCGGAGCTGACGGCGGCCGTCCGCCGCGTTCCGATGGCGCGGCGCTTCCACAACGACGCCGTACGGGCCGCGCGCGCCCTGCGCCGTCACCGCACGGTCCGCTGGCTGCGGCTGGCGGGCTACGCGCCGTTCCCGCTGGCCTTCGAGATGGATGACGAGCCGCCGCCCGCACTTGCCGACCGGGCCAACGGCGCCAACGGCACATCGCGGCCGGGAAGCTGACCACCCTGCGACCGTCCGACGTACGGGCCACCTCACCGGAATTGGCCCTTTTCCAGGGCCACCCCCGTCCAGGATCGTGTACCAAGCGGACCTACCATGGTCCTGTCGTACTTTTTCCCTTCGAGTGAGGTCATCGCGTGTCCACCCCGTCTTCTGAGTCCTCCGCCCCGTCCGCACAGGCCCCCGAGACCGGCACCGCGCGCGTCAAGCGCGGCATGGCCGAGCAGCTCAAGGGCGGCGTGATCATGGATGTCGTGACGCCTGAACAGGCCAAGGTCGCCGAGGACGCCGGTGCCGTCGCGGTGATGGCCCTGGAGCGGGTACCGGCCGACATCCGCAAGGACGGCGGCGTCGCCCGGATGTCCGACCCGGACATGATCGAGGGGATCATCGAGGCGGTCTCCATCCCGGTGATGGCCAAGTCCCGCATCGGCCACTTCGCCGAGGCGCAGATCCTGCAGGCGCTCGGCGTGGACTACATCGACGAGTCCGAGGTCCTCACCCCGGCCGACGAGGTCAACCACAGCGACAAGTTCGGCTTCACCACCCCCTTCGTCTGCGGTGCCACCAACCTCGGCGAGGCCCTGCGCCGCATCGCCGAGGGCGCCGCCATGATCCGTTCCAAGGGTGAGGCCGGCACCGGCAACATCGTCGAAGCCGTGCGGCACATGCGCCAGATCAAGAGCGAGATCGGCAGGCTCAAGGCCCTCGACAGCCACGAGCTGTACGCCGCGGCCAAGGAACTCCGTGCTCCGTACGAGCTGGTCAAGGAGGTGGCCGCACTGGGCAAGCTGCCCGTCGTGCTGTTCTCCGCGGGTGGCGTCGCCACCCCCGCCGACGCCGCGCTGATGCGCCAGCTCGGCGCCGAGGGCGTCTTCGTCGGCTCCGGCATCTTCAAGGCCGGTGACCCGGCCAAGCGCGCCGCGGCCATCGTGAAGGCCACCACCTTCTACGACGACCCCAAGATCATCGCCGACGCCTCGCGCGGCCTGGGCGAGGCCATGGTCGGCATCAACTGCGACACCCTGCCCGAGGGTGAGCGCTACGCGTCCCGCGGCTGGTGACGAAGTCACCAGCGCGAGGCAGGAGAGGCACCTCCCCGTGAGCACTCCCACTGTCGGCGTCCTCGCCCTGCAGGGCGACGTCCGAGAGCACTTCGCCGCACTGTCCGCGGTGGGCGCCCAGGCCCGCGCCGTGCGCCGTCCCGAGGAGCTCGCCGAGGTCGACGGGCTGGTCATACCGGGCGGTGAGTCGACGACGATCTCCAAACTGGCCATCGCCTTCGGCCTGTTGGAGCCGCTGCGCGAGCGCGTACGGGCGGGCATGCCCGCCTACGGCTCCTGCGCGGGCATGATCATGCTCGCCGACAAGATCCTCGACCCGAGGTCGGAACAGGAGACCGTCGGCGGCATCGACATGATCGTGCGGCGCAACGCCTTCGGGCGGCAGAACGAGTCCTTCGAGGCGGCACTCGAGGTGGCGGGTGTGGACGGCGGCCCGGTCGAGGGCGTCTTCATCAGGGCCCCCTGGGTGGAGTCGACAGGCGCCCGCGCCCAGGTGCTGGCGACGTACGACGGACACCCGGTCGCGGTCCGCCAGGACCGTCTGCTGGCCACCTCCTTCCATCCCGAACTCACGGGTGACCACCGGGTGCACGCGCTGTTCGCCGGGATGGTGCGCACCACGCTCGGGTGACTACCGTGCGTGGTGCGGGGCCGTGCCGTCAGGCGCAGCGGTCAGCACGCTGAGTGCCTGGCGGTAGGATCTCCGCGTTGGTTCATGTCGGTGACGTCGAAGGAGCGAGGCTGTGTCCGGCCACTCTAAGTGGGCAACCACCAAGCACAAGAAGGCCGTGATCGATGCCAAGCGCGGCAAGCTCTTCGCCAAGCTGATCAAGAACATCGAGGTCGCGGCCCGTACGGGCGGCGCCGACCCGGAGGGCAACCCGACCCTCTACGACGCCATTCAGAAGGCCAAGAAGAGCTCCGTTCCCAACAAGAACATCGACAGCGCGGTCAAGCGCGGCGCCGGCCTGGAGGCGGGCGGAGCCGACTACGAGACGATCATGTACGAGGGCTACGGGCCCAACGGCGTCGCGGTGCTCATCGAGTGCCTCACCGACAACCGCAACCGTGCCGCCTCCGACGTCCGTGTCGCCATGACCCGGAACGGCGGCTCCATGGCCGACCCGGGCTCCGTCTCCTACCTCTTCAACCGCAAGGGCGTCGTGATCGTCCCCAAGAGCGAGGACGGTCCGGCCGAGGACGACGTGCTCGCCGCCGTGCTGGAGGCCGGGGCCGAGGAAGTCAACGACCTGGGCGAGAACTTCGAGGTCATCAGCGAGGCCACTGACCTGGTTCCGGTCCGCACCGCGCTGGTCGACTCCGGCATCGACTACGAGTCGGCGGACAACAGCTTCCTGCCCAGCGTGCAGGTGCAGTTGGAGGAGGACGGGGCGCGCAAGATCTTCAAGCTGATCGACGCCCTCGAGGACAGCGACGACGTGCAGAACGTCTTCGCCAACTTCGATGTCACCGATGACGTGATGGCGAAGGTCGACGCCTGACACCCGGTCAGCAACCCGCATCCGGGCGGCGATTGCCGCGGTTCCCGCTCCGGTACGGCACGGCCCGGCGGCGTTGTCGGTGCCGGCCGATAACCTGCGGAGAATGCTGACCGGAGGCGTGAGAAGGGGAGGACCGCGGTGCGTGTGCTCGGTGTGGACCCGGGGCTGACCCGCTGCGGACTCGGTGTCGTCGAGGGAGTCGCCGGCCGCCCGCTCACGATGAAGGCGGTCGGCGTCGTCCGTACGCCCGCGGACGCCGGGATCCCCGAGCGCCTCGTCCTCATCGAGCGCGGCATGGAGGAGTGGCTGGACGCGCACCGGCCCGAAGCCGTCGCCGTGGAGCGGGTGTTCAGCCAGCACAACGTCCGTACGGTGATGGGCACAGCCCAGGCCAGCGCCGTGGCCATGCTGTGCGCCGCGCGTCGCGGGCTGCCCGTCGCCCTGCACACGCCCAGCGAGGTCAAGGCCGCCGTCACCGGCACCGGACGGGCCGAGAAGGCGCAGGTCGGTGCCATGGTCGCCCGTCTGCTCCGGCTCACCTCGCCTCCCCGGCCGGCGGACGCCGCCGACGCCCTGGCGCTCGCCATCTGCCACTTGTGGCGGGCTCCGGCGCAGCAGCGGCTCAGCCGGCTCCAGCAGGCCCACGCCGCTGCCCGCGGCGCCGCACCCGATCAGCGCGCACCGAAAGGCACCGTCCGATGATCGCCTTCGTCTCCGGTCCCGTCGCCGCTCTCGCTCCGGACGCCGCCGTGCTCGAGGTCGGCGGTGTGGGCATGTCCGTGCAGTGCACGCCGGGAACGCTCGCCGGGCTGCGCGTCGGCCGGCCGGCCAAGCTCGCCACCTCCCTCGTCGTACGGGAGGACTCGCTGACCCTCTACGGCTTCGCGGACGACGACGAACGGCAGACCTTCGAACTGCTGCAGACCGCCAGCGGGGTGGGCCCGCGGCTTGCCCAGGCCATGCTCGCCGTGCACACGCCCGACGCGCTGCGGCTGGCCGTCGCCGGCGGCGACGAGAAGACGCTCACCGCCGTGCCCGGCATCGGGAAGAAGGGCGCGCAGAAGCTGCTGCTGGAGTTGAAGGACCGACTCGGCGCGCCTGCCGGGACCGGTGGCCCGCAGCCCGGCCGTCCGGGTGCCCCCGTCTCCGGCGGCTGGCGGGATCAACTGCACTCCGCGCTCAGCGGGTTGGGGTACGCGGCGCGCGAGGCCGACGAGGCGGTCGCCGCCGTAGCCC
>NZ_JBOHCV010000214.1:0-4108 GCF_050698815.1 Streptomyces sp. | reverse complement strand
GGCCCGGGCCCACCCGCGTCCGGGCCGGCCACGCCGGCCGGCTCGCTCACACCGCGGCACACTCCGGTTGCGGCAGGCGTTCACGGCGCTGTTGTGCCGGCGCGCGGCACCCGCCGGTGCCCTCTGTCCGGCGAACGACGGGGCCGCATACGGCCGTTGACCGTGTGCACCGTGCACGTGATGCGCGGTGCGGTGACCGGCGCGGATCCGCGGCAGCCCCCGCAGGGCGATCCGCATTTACCAAATAGGGGCAACGCCCCCCACCTGACGACCCGTTGACCGCTATCGTGTGAGGTATCCGTGACCGCTTGCGACGGTCACGGCGCAATCGGTCACCCCTCCAAGGAGGCCCGTCGTGGCGCTGAAGCCCGAGCACACCACGCCGTTCCACTCGGTGCGGTACGCGCTGCGCGTGCTGGAGGTGGTCGCCGGGCACCGCGACGGCATCTCTGAGGCCGGCCTCTCCCGGGAGACCGGCCTGCCCCCGGGCCACCTCGCCCATCTGCTGGCGATGCTCTGCCGGGAGAACTACGCGGAGCGGCTCGCGGACGACACGTATGTCGTCGGTGAGGCACTGGTCCTGCTCGGCTCGGGCGGTGACCGGGAGCGCGCCCTGGACGAGCGGCTTCAGCGGACCCTGGGCGATCTGCGCGACACGGTCGGCGCCGCCGTCTACCTCAGCCGCTACCGCGACGGCGAGCTGGAGATCACTCGGCACGCCGACAGCCCCGCGACACCGGCGGTCAACGAGTGGGTCGACTTCCGCTCGGCCCTGCACGCGACCGCGATCGGCAAATGCCTGCTCGGCCAGCTCGACCACAACGGCCGCAGGGATCACCTCTCCCGGCACCGCACCGCCCGCCTCACCTCACGCACGATCACCGACGAACGGCTGCTCCTGAACACCCTCGCCCAGCAGCCGCCGAGCGTTCCGGTGCTGGATCTGCAGGAGTACGCGGTGGGCACCGTCTGCGCGGCCGTGCCCGTGACGGCCGGGTCGTCGATCGGCTGCCTGGCCCTGTCGCTGCCCGTGGAGCAGGCGCACCGGCTGCGCCGCGCGGCCGAGACGCTGAGCCGCCGGGCGGCGCCGGTCATGCTGTCGCTGTCGCTCTGATCATGGTCATGAGCACCCCTGACGACGGGGTAGTATTCCGTCGTCGGCCGGTGACGGCCGACGGGCGCCGCTAGCTCAGTTGGTTAGAGCAGCTGACTCTTAATCAGCGGGTCCGGGGTTCGAGTCCCTGGCGGCGCACAGTGCGACAGACCGGAGGCTGCCGAGGTGGCCGGTCCGCCCGGGAAGGCGTGGATACGGGTTCCGGTGGGGGCGGACCCGGCCGACGCCGCCCGGTGGGCGACCCGGGGCGGCTGTCGGCGAGTGCTGTTCGTCGTGCACAACGTGACCTCGGCCACCCGGCTGCTCGACGTGCTGCCGCTCTTCCACGACGACTTCCGTGTGCAACTGCTGGCGACCTGCACGGGCTCCTCACCGTTCCAGGCGGGGGTGCCGGAACTGCTGGCCGACGCCGGACTGCCGGTGCTGCCGTGGGAGCAAGCCGTGCGTACGCCCGTGGACCTGGCCGTTTCGGCGAGCTATGGCGGCCGACTGGAGGATATTCAGGGCAAGTTGGCGGTGCTCTCGCACGGCGCCGGATACAATAAGAGGCTGGCCGCACCGGACACCGGACACCGGACACCGGACACCGGGCGCCCTTCGCCCGGGCCCGGGCAGCCTCCCGTCTTCGGCCTCTCTCCCGAGTGGCTGCTCCACGACGGCCGCCCCGTCGCCGACGCCACCGTCCTCTCCCATCCCGAACAGCTCGACCGGCTGCGCGCCGCCTGCCCCGAGGCCGCGCCGAGCGCCGTGCTCGCCGGTGACCCGTGCTACGACCGGCTGCTCGCCGCCCGCCCCGACCGCGACCGCTTCCGCCGGGCGCTCGGCGTCACGCCGGGCCGGCGGCTCGTCCTGCTCAGCTCCACCTGGAACCCGGACTCCCTCTTCGGCGACGGCGGCGAGGACGTGCTGCCCGCACTGCTCTCCCGCCTCACGGCCGCGCTGCCCGCCGACGAGTACCGCCTCGTCGCCGCTCTGCACCCCAACATCTGGCACGGCCACGGCCCCGGGCAGATACATGGCTGGCTCAACCGGGCCCGGCACGCCGGGCTCACGCTCGTACCGCCGCTGGCGGGCTGGCGGCAGGCGCTGCTCGCCGCCGACCTCGTGCTGGGCGACCAGGGCTCCGTCACCTACTACGCCGCGGCCCTGGGCACGCCCGTGCTGCTGTGCGCCGCGAGCGGGGACGGGCTCGGCGCGGACTCGCCCGTCGCCGCCTTCGTCCGTACGGCGCCCCGGCTGCGCCCGTACGAACGCCTGCTGCCCCAGCTCGCCGCGGCCCTGAAAGAGCCGCGCAGCCCGGACGCCGCCGAGCTGACCACTTCCGCGCCCGGCGAGTCCGCGGCCCTGCTGCGCCGCGCCTTCTACGGGCTGATCGGCATTCCCGAACCGGCCACCCCCGCACGCCTGGAACCACTGCCGCCGCCCCGCTACGAACCCGCCCGCCACACGGCGCCGATGCGCGTGCTGACCCGGCTGCTGGGCGCCGCACCCGGTTCCCCGCCCGAGATCGAGGTCGCCCGCTGGGCGGGTGCCGGGCCGGAGGACGCCTGCACCGCCTACACCGCGCACGACGCGCACACCGCCGTCGACGAGGAGACGCCCGACCCCGGCAGGCTCGCGCTCGCGGACGTGGTGCTGCGCCACGGGCACGCCGACGACCCACGGCTCGGCCCGCCCGCCGCCTGGGCGGCCGATGCGGCGGCCCGCTTCCCGCACGCGGCGCTCACCGCCTTCGTGCACGGCCCCGACCGCTGCACGGCACGGCTGCCCGGCGGGGCGCTGGTCCAGCTCGCCGCGCAGCCGCACCCGGACGGGCGGCCCGATCTGTGCGACCCCGCGGCGTACGCGTCGGCCCTGCACGCCTGGACGGCCAACGGCATGGCGCTGGAAGCGCTGGCGGCCGGCATGACCGTACGGACCGGGGCCGAGTCCCACCACGTGACGGTGACGCTCACCCCGCCGGCGGGGTGAGCGATGCGGCATCACTCCGCCAGCAGCGCGCCCACGCGTTCGGCACCCACGTCGTCCCCGGTGGTCACGTGCAGGCCCAACGCCCTTCGCCGCAGCTCGCGTTGCTCCGGACTGCCGGGCTCCGCACAGCGGGCGCACAGCTCGGCGACGACGGCCTCCTGGAGCAGCGCCCCCTGCCGCGTCATGATCTCCAGCGCCCGGGTCAGCGGTGTGCGCGCCGACCGGGGTGCGGCGGCGTCGAGGTGTGCCTCGCCGATGCTGGTCAGCACCCGGGCCTCGTTGTAGGGGTCCGGCTGCGGCAGCCCCCGTACGGAACGCAGCGCCGCCTCGCACCGCGTGACGGCCTCGGCCAGCCGCCCCTGCCCGGCCAGGGCGCGGCCGGCGTGGTGCTCGAGCAGCGCGTCGGCGCGCGCGTCACCGGCCCGGGCGGCGTAGCCGCGCGCCGTCTCGAAGAGTGCTTCCGCCTCGGCCCAGCGGCGCTGCCGCAGCCGGAGCAGGCCCAGCGACTCCACTGCCGTGGCCCGGCCGCGCGGATGGGTCTCCGGCTCCCGTTCGTGCGCGGTGCGGAAGTCCTCCTCGGCCTCCGCCTCCCGCTGCAGAGCCATCAGCGAGAAGCCGCGCTGCACGCGCATCCGCGCCTCGATCCGCGGATCGGGGAACTCCTTCGCCGCCTCGACGCCGAGCGCGTGCGTGCGCAGGCAGTCGGAGTGGAAACCGAGCCGCAGGTGCAGGCCCCACATCGCCTCGCACAGTTCCCAGACCAGGTCGGGGAAGCCGAACTCGTCGGCGGCGCACACCGCTTCGACCAGGACGGGGCGCTCGGTGCGCAGGGCGCGCAGAGCCTCCTTGGGGCCGGCGTAGGCGGGCAGGAGCACCTGCTCGTACGCGCCGCCGAGATGCCAGCGGCCCTTCATCACCACGGCGTCCGCCGCTACGGCGACGTCCCGGCACCACTGCACCGCCCTGCGCGCGGCCCGCGCGGGGCGTTCCGCGCCACGGCTTCGCCGGGCGAGCGCCGCAGCG
>NZ_JBOHCV010000213.1:0-3033 GCF_050698815.1 Streptomyces sp. | reverse complement strand
GCGCCGCCGACTTCCTGTCCAAGCCGATCGATCCCTGGGTGCTGCGCACGAAGGTCAACGTGTTCCTGGAGCTGGACCGCAAGAACCGGCAGCTCGCCGTGCAGGCGGAGCAGTTGCGCCGCCTGCTCGTCGCCGAGCAGACGCCGCGCGGGGCAGGCCGGCAGGCGGCGACCGCGGAAGGCCCGCTGGAGGGCACCTGGCCCGGGCCGTCGGGACAGCAGGACGGCATGGGAGCCGGCACCGGGGGCGCGGAGCGGCTGGCCGAGATCGCCGAGAAGCTCGTCCAGATCGAACTTCTGCTCCGCGAGGGGGAAGCGGCCGAGACGTCGCGGCTGGCCGAGCGGATCGCCGAACTGGAGCGGCAGGTCCACAGCCTGGCGAAGGGCGAGGCGACGTAGGAGCCGCTGGAGACCTCTCGCGGTCTCGCCCCTCCGCTGTCCGGTGCGTCCGCAGATGCGGCTACGGCGCCTGCACGAACCCCTCCGGCAGACCCGCCACGTGTGTTCCCCCGTCGCCGTCGACGGCCACCTCGAACCCGCGGTCCGCCAGCCGCAAGCCGGTGGCCCGCAACGGCCGGTAGCCGGCGGCCAGTTCGGGGCTCATCGAGATCCGGTCCCGCGGGGCGTCCGCCGTCAGACCCAGCACCGCCTGCAGGACCACCACCGAGGAGGCCGCGGCCCACGCCTGCGGGCGGCACGAGGCGGGGTAGGGGGCGGGGCGGCTGTCCCTACCGGCTCCGTGACCAGCGAAAAGCTCCGGAAGCCGGCCGTCGAAGGCCACCGATGCCCTGATCAGGCCGGCGATGAGCGGCTCCGCCGCCTCGTGCAGGCCGGCACGGACCAGCCCCTGCACGGCCATGGCCGTGTCGTGCGGCCATACCGAACCGATGTGGTAGCCGAGCGGGTTGAAGCCCGTGGAGTCGTCGGCCAGGGTGCGCAGACCGAAGCCGGAGTCGAGGTGCGCTCCGGTCAGGCGTGCCGCGACCAGGCGGCTCTCCTCGTCGTCGAGCAGGCCGGTGCCCAGCAGATGACCGATGTTGGAGGTGAGGGCGTCCAGCGGCCGCTTGTCGTGGCCGAGTGCGATGGCGGGATAGGGGCCCTCGGCGTCCTCGACCCAGAACCGCTCGCGGAAGCGCAGCCTGAGCCGCTCGGCCCATTCCTCCCAGCGGTCCGCGTCCGGGCGGCCGAAGGCCCGCAGCAGCGCGGCCGCGCCGAGGGCCGCCTCGTGGGCGTACGCCTGGACCTCACACAGCGCGGTGGGGGGCTCGGCCAGCCGTCCGGCACGGCTGCGGACCGCGTCGCCGGAGTCCTTCCAGCCCTGGTTGGACAGTCCGCGCCCGGTGCTGTCGACGTACTCCAGGAAGCCGTCGCCGTCGGCGTCCCCGTACCGGTCCATCCAGGTGAGTGCCGACTCGGCGTGCGGCAGCAGGCGTTCGACCTCCTCGGGGCGCATGCCCCAGCGCCAGGCGTCGTGCAGCAGTGTCACCCACAGCGGAGTGGCGTCGACGGTGCCGAAGTAGCAGGGCGGGAGGGTGAGTTCGCCGCCGAAGTCGAGCCCGTCGCGGCGCACTTCGTGCAGGATCTTGCCGGGCTGCTCCTCAGTGCCCGGGTCGACCGTGCCGCCTTGCCGGCGGGCGAGGGTGCGCAGCGTTCCGGCGGCGAGATCGGTGCCCAGCGGCAGCAGCATGCGGGCGGCCAGGATCGAGTCCCGGCCGAACAGGGTGAGGAACCACGGCGCGCCGGCCGCGAGGAAGGTGTCGTTCTCGTCCTGCGGGTCGGCCAGCAGCAGGGCGGCGAGGTCGGAGCGTGACCGCGCGAACCAGTGGTCGAGTCCGCGGTCGGCGCTGCGGAGCGTGGCCGTGTCCGCCAATCGGGCGCGGGCCTCGGCCGAGGCGGCGGCGAATGCCTGGCCCGCCTGGTCCTCGACGGTGCAGCGCAGCGTGGTCTCCCAGCGTGCGCCGGGGGCCAGTTCGACGCTGTAGCCCAGTGCGGCCGTCTGACCGGCCGCGGGCTCGACACCGTCGGGCGCAGGCGAGGCGGTCAGCCGCACGGTCACCGGGCCGTGCGACCAGGTGAGTCCGTCGGCCTGCCGGGTGGGCGGCACGTTCGGCACCGGACGGCCCGACTTGACGCTCTCCAGAAAGGCGAGGTCGCTCCCCGCGCGCAGCGTGAGCCGTACGGTCACCGCCGTGCGGCCCGCGTTGGCCAGGGTGAAGGTCTCCGTCAGCTCGCCGGCGCGGACGACGCGGTGCCGTTCGAGTGTGACGGCCGGGTCCGGACTGTGCTCCGCGAGTCCGCGCAGCACGGTACGGAACGAGGCCCGGTCGGCACTGTCGGGGCCGCCGCTGATGGGCGCGTTGGGCACCGACTCGGCGACCGCCTCGAGGAGCGAGAGCACCCGGCGGTCCCCGTGGTAGAAGCCGTCGGGTCCGCCGCCGATCCGACCGTCCGGGTGGGATACGGCCAGGCTGGGCGCGCAGAGCGTGAGGCAGGCGTCATGCAGAAAGGGCTGAAGTCCCTCCTGCGCGCCGGACGCCGCCGCGGCTTCCGTGCCGTCATGAGCCTTGACAGTGGTGTCCACGTGGCGCAACCTCTCATTCATTGGATCGATCAAACGACCCTAGCAGCGAGGTCAAGCGGTTACGCGGCCCCTGCGACCGGGAGTTCGACCGCCCCGAACGACCGCCCGAAACCGACCAGCCGAGCCCGGCCGGCCGAGCACCGTCCAGCCCGCACGGAGACGACATCTCATGCCCGCACGTTCCGCATCGCCGCCGCCCGCCCCCGGGTCGGGCTCGGTCACCATGGCGATGGTCGCCCAGCGGGCGGGCGTCTCCACCCAGACGGTCTCCAACGCGCTCAACACCCCTGATCTGCTGCGCCCGGAGACCTTGGAGCGGGTCCGCCAGGCAGTCGAGGAGATGGGCTACCGGCCGCACCGTGCGGCCCGCTCCCTGCGCACCCGCGCCAGCCGGCTCATCGGCTACGGTTTCCGGCTGAGCGATTCGGGCGTCTCCACCCCGGTGCTCGACCG
>NZ_JBOHCV010000212.1:0-1981 GCF_050698815.1 Streptomyces sp. | reverse complement strand
CGCCCGCGCCGCCCGCGCCAGCGCGTGACCGCGACGCCGCCTCGCGGCCCAGGAGCGCGGCGAGTGTCACCGCGTCGAGGGGTGCGGCCTCGACGGGGGCGCCGCCGCCCTTGTACGGGCGGGGCGGACCGAAGCGGTGCCAGCCCGTGGCCGACCAGTGGCGTACCGGTACGCGCAGAACGATGCCGGTGGCGTCCAGGGAGAGACGGAGGGAGTCCTCCGCAGGCCGCGGGAGGTCGTGCTCCCGTACCCAGCAGCGCAGCAGGTTCTCGGTCGCGGCGGCGTCGGCCTCGGTCGCCGGGTCCGGCACCGCGGCATCGCCGGACACCGCCGTCGGTTCCGCCGCCACGTCGGCTTCCCGTGCCGTGCGCTGCAGCTGCCGTGGCACGGCGGCGGAGTCGACGAGACGGCCGAACGGTTCGCTGCCCGGCTCTCGTGGGATGTCTTCGGATCCGGAACGCGGGCTCAATGAGGTCTCCTCCGGTGTCGACGTGGCGCGCCGGCGAGCGAGCCCTGTCCCCCGTCCGTACCAACGAAGCCACCGCCGTCGAATCACGGCTCAGGTGAAGATCTGTGAAGTGAACCGGTCGGAACCGTCGACCCTGCCGCACCCGTCCCCCAACTCACCGGGCATAGTGGGGCCCTGGCTTCGCCGGGGAGACCCCGTCCCGCTCCAGCGAGGTTCATGACAACTCAAGAGGCAATACGAATCAGTTCAGGGGGAGTTCATTCATGTCAGCCAACCTCCGGTCCGCGCGGCGTCGCCGCGCGACGGCCGTGGTCGCGGTCGTCGCCGCGCTGGCCGTCACCGCAACGGCGTGCGGCCCGGAAGACGACAACGCGGACGGCAAGCCCAGCGCCTCTGCGTCTGCGGCACGGCCGGACAAGGACGAGAAGCGGGAGTTGGGCCTGCCGGACAAGCTCCCCAAGGACCTCCCCAGCTCCCTCGACGACCTGGACAAGTGGCGTAACGGCGCATGGAAGAACTGGGACCGGGATCAATGGCTGCGCGCCGCCAAGGACTTCGTCAACCCGATCATCGAGGACCTCTGGGACCCGGACCGGATGAAGGACGCCGACGGCAACGACCGCAAGGTCGATGACGACGAGATCGACGACGGCGGGAGCGGCGGCGACAACGGAACCGGCGAGGACGAGGGCGTCACCGACCCCACCCCGGCCCGGGTCAAGGCCAAGCCGGTCAGGCTTCCTTACACCAAGAGCACTCCGCCGGTCGGCAAGGTCTTCATGGACACCCCGAAGGGCTCCATGGTCTGCTCGGCCACCGTCGTCACCGATCCCGAACACCCCGGCAAGTCCAACCTCGTGGCCACCGCCGGACACTGTGTGCACGCGGGCAGCAGCGGCGGCTGGTTCCGCAACGTCGTCTTCGTGCCGCGGTACAACCCCAAGGGCCTGTCCAACGCCCAGCTGGAGAAGGCGGCACGCGAGGACGTCGCCCCGGACGGCGTCTGGTGGGCGAAGTACGCGGGAACCACGGACCACTGGATCAAGGCGGGGTCCAAGACCGGCGGCAGGGGCGCGTCCCAGGACTTCGCCGTGCTGAAGGTGCAGCCGGAGGACAAGAAGCCCGGCCCGTCGCTGCAGGAGACCGTCGGCAAGGCCGCGAAGGTCAACTTCAACACTCCCCGGGTGAAGGCCATTCCGAGCCTGACGCCGCACGGCTACCCGGCGGCACCTCCGTTCGACGGGTCGAAGATGTACAGCTGCGCCGGCAAGCCGGGCCGGCTGACGATCGACCCGGACCAGCCCACGATGTACCGCGTGGGCTGCACCATGACCGGCGGTTCCTCCGGCGGCGGCTGGCTCAGCCCGAGCGGCGGGCAGCTGCTGTCCGTCACCTCCATCGGCCCGGTCACGGGCGGCTGGCTGGCCGGCGCGCGGATCGGCAAGGAAGCCAAGGGCGTCTTCGACGGGATCGCCAAGAAGTAGCACCGACCGCGGGAACGGGTGGGTGAGG
>NZ_JBOHCV010000211.1:0-3299 GCF_050698815.1 Streptomyces sp. | reverse complement strand
AGGCGGGATCGAGCCGGCGTTCCCGACATGGACGTCGCTCTGGAACCCGATCTCGACGAATGAGCGTGTACCAGGAGCCGTCGGCGTGCTACGAAGTAGCATGCCTGCCGCCCCACACGACGCCACCTCCTACGACGCCGTCATCGTCGGAGGCGGCCACAACGGCCTTGTCGCCGCCGCCTATCTCGCCCGCGCCGGACGCAGTGTCCTGGTGCTGGAGCGACTGGACCGAACGGGCGGCGCCGCTGTCTCCACCCGGCCCTTCGACGGGATCGACGCGCGTCTCTCGCGCTACTCCTACCTGGTGAGCCTGCTGCCGCAGCAGATCATCGACGATCTCGGACTGCGCTTCGCCGTGCGCAAGCGCGGTGTCTCCTCCTACACCCCCACCGTGCGCGACGGCCGGGCCACCGGTCTGTTCGTGGGCGGCGGTACCGCCCGTACCAGGGAATCCTTCGCCCGACTCACCGGAGGGGAGCGGGAGTTCGAAGCGTGGGAGAGCTTCTACGCGATGACCCAGCGGGTGGCGCGGCGCGTCTTCCCCACCCTGACCGAACCGCTGCCCACCCGCGCGGAGTTGCGGGAGCGCGTGGGCGAGGACGCCGCCTGGCAGGCGCTCTTCGAACGCCCGCTCGGCGAGACCATCGAGGAACGCTTCACGGACGACCTCGTCCGGGGCGTGGTGCTGACGGACGGACTCATCGGCACCTTCAGCCACGCCCACGACCCGTCGCTGCTGCAGAACCGGTGCTTCCTGTATCACGTCATCGGGGGCGGCACCGGCGACTGGGACGTGCCGGTCGGCGGCATGGGCGCGCTGACCGACGCCCTCGCCGACGCGGCCCGCGCCGCCGGCGCCCGCATCCGCACCGGACACGAGGTGTACGGCATCGACACCGACGGCGAGACCGCCGAGGTCCACTACCGCACCGCGGAGCGGGAGGGCACTGTGCCGGCCCGCCGGGTCCTGGTGAACGCCTCCCCCGAAACACTCGCCGGACTGCTCGGTGAGGAGCCCGCGCCCGGATCCGTACCCGCCGCGGGCTCGCAGCTGAAGGTCAACATGCTGCTGAACCGGCTGCCGCGGCTGAAGGACACCGCCGTCGACCCGCGGGAAGCCTTCGCCGGTACCTTCCATGTCGCCGAGGGGTACGAGCAGTTGGCGGACGCCCACCGCCAGGCCCAGGACGGCGCGATGCCCCGGGTCCCGCCCTCCGAGCTGTACTGCCACTCCCTCACCGACCCCTCCATCCTCGGCCCCGAACTCGCCCAGCGGGGCTGTCAGACGCTCACCCTCTTCGGACTGCTCACGCCCGCGGAGTCCTTCGCCGGCGGCACCCCCGGCAGCGGCGGCACCCCAGACACCGACGCGCAGCGCGACAGGGCGCTCGCCGACACCCTCGCCGAGTTCGACACCCACCTGGCCGAGCCGGTCGCCGACTGCCTGGCCCACGACGCCGAGGGCAGGCCCTGCATCGAGGCGAAGAGCCCACAGGACCTGGCGCGCGAACTGCGGCTGCCCGGCGGCCACATCTTCCACGGCGACCTGTCCTTCCCGTACGCCGGTGAACACACCGGACGTTGGGGTGTATCGACCGCCCACTCCAACGTGCTGCTCTGCGGCGCGGGAGCGGTGCGCGGCGGGGGAGTGAGCGGTATCGCCGGACACAACGCGGCCATGGCGGTGCTGGAGGCCGACGAGTAACGACGAGTAACAGGGCATGCCGCGCGGCGTCTTCCCCCCGGCCGCGCCGCACGCCATGATGACCCACCGACCGGTGCCCTCGCCCGTGGGCGCCGCAGGCATCATCGCTCCCAGGGAGGGATCCCATGGCCGGGCTCTGGAGTGCACAGGGCGTACTGCGCCGTAAGCCCATCGAGCACATCGAGGAGGCCGAAGGTGGTTCGGGTGAGCAGCTGACCCGCGTCCTGGGCCTGTGGCAGCTCACCGCCATCGGTGTCGGCGGCATCATCGGCGCGGGAATCTTCACCCTCGCGGGCACCGTCGCCAACGGCAAGGCCGGTCCCGCCGTGCTGGTCTCCTTCCTCATCGCCGGCATCGCCAGCGCCGCAGCGGCCCTCTCCTACGCCGAGTTCGCGGGCCTCATCCCGAAGGCGGGCTCCGCTTACACCTACGGCTACGCGGTCCTCGGTGAACTCGGCGGCTGGTTCATCGGCTGGGACCTGCTGCTGGAGTACACCGCGATCGTCGCCGTCGTCGCCATCGGCATCTCCGGGTATTTCTCCTTCCTGGTGGCGGAGGCGGGCGCTGAACTGCCCGCCTGGATGCTGGGCGCGCCGGGCACCGGCGAAGGCCACCGCGTGGACCTGTTCGCGGCGGTGCTGTGCCTGCTGATCGCCTATCTGCTCAACCGCGGCATCAAGAGCGCGGCCCGCTTCGAGACCGTCGTGGTC
This sequence comes from Streptomyces sp., assembly GCF_050698815.1. Lineage (GTDB taxonomy): Bacteria > Actinomycetota > Actinomycetes > Streptomycetales > Streptomycetaceae > Streptomyces. The sequence continues at coordinate 884 of NZ_JBOHCV010000211.1, read as the reverse complement.
GTGCTGAAGGTGCTGGTCGTCCTGATCGTGATCGTGGTGGGCTTCTTCCACGTCCGGTCCGCCAACTACGAGCCCTTCTTCCCCTTCGGTGTCTCCGGCGCCTTCGCCGGCGCCGCCACGGTCTTCTTCGCCGTCTTCGGCTACGACGCGATGAGCACGGCGGCCGAGGAATCCAAGGACTCACAGCGCCACATGCCCAAGGCGATCATCTACTCGCTGGCGATCTCGATGGTGCTGTACGTGCTCGCCTGCCTCGTGCTGACGGGGATGCAGAACTTCACCGAGATCGACAAGGAGAGCGGCTTCTCCAGCGCCTTCAAGTCCGTTGGCCTGGCCGGCATCGCCGACATCATCGCGGTCGGCGCCATCATCGGCATCCTCACCGTGATGTTCACCTTCATGCTCGGCGTCACACGGGTCTGGTTCTCGATGAGCCGCGACGGCCTGCTGCCCAAGTGGTTCGCCAAGACCCACCCCACGCGCCACGTACCCACCCGCGTCACCTGGATCGTGGGCATCGCCTCCGCGGGGATCGCGGGCTTCCTGCCCATCGAGGAGGTGGCCGAACTCACCAACATCGGCATCCTCCTGGCCTTCGTCGTGGTCTGCGTCGCGGTGATCGTGCTGCGTTACCGGCGCCCGGATCTGCCTCGCACCTTCCGCACTCCCGGCATGCCGGTGGTTCCCGCCCTGGGCGTGATCTTCTCGCTCTGGCTGACCACTTTCCTGGCGTGGGAGACGTGGCTGCGCTTCGGGGTCTGGCTCATCATCGGTCTGGTCATCTACTTCGGTTACTCCTACCGGCGCTCCGAACTCGCCCAGCAGGAGCAGCCGCCGCAGAGCGGGGGCGACGTGAAGTAGCGTCGCCCGCATGAGTGAGGGAG
>NZ_JBOHCV010000210.1:0-19781 GCF_050698815.1 Streptomyces sp. | reverse complement strand
GGGCATCACCACGCGGACGGGCCCGCTTCGACGAAGGTCAGCGGTCTGCGGTCACTTCGCCGGCCGGGCTCGCGTCGGTCTCCTCCTCCTCGGTGTCATCCGGCCTCGGGCTGGCTCCCATCGCCACCACGACCACCGCGGCCAGCATCATCACGACGCCGACCACCCACAGGCCGCTCTTCTGGCTTCCGGTGACGTCCGTGAGCCAGCCGGTGATGAACGGGGCCCCGAAGCCCGCGAGGTTGCCCAGCGAGTTGATCAGGGCGATGCCGCCGGCCGCGCTCGCGCCGACAAGGAACGAGCCGGGAAGCGACCAGAACACCGGCAGCGCTCCGAAGATGCCGATCGCCGTGAGGGTGACCGCGACCATGACGGCGAACGGTGAGTCGAGGTACAGCGCCACCGGGATCGTCAGTGCCGCCAGGGCGGTGGGCAGCGCGACGTGCCGGACGCGCTCCTGCGTCCGGTCCGAATGGCGGCCCCACAGCACCATCGACACCGTCCCGATGAGGAACGGCACCGCGACGATCAGGCCGGTCTCCAGCAGCGAGAACTTCGTGTTGAACGTCTTGGAGAAGTCGGCCACGATCTGCGGCAGGAAGAAGCTCAGCGCGTACAGGCCGTAGACGACACCGAAGTACACGAAGGACAGCCCCAAGATCCTGGGGTTGGTCAGCGACTTGCGCAGCGGCCAGTGGAAGCGCTTCTCCGTCTTGACCTTCTCGGCCTCCATCTCGCGGGTCAGCCAGCCACGCTCCTCGTCGGTCAGCCAGGTCGCCTTCTCGGGGCGGTCGGTCAGGTAGAACCAGGTGACGAACGCGAGCAGCACCGCGGGCATCCCCTCGAAGAGGAACATCACCCGCCAGCCCTCGAGCCCGAACAGTCCGTCGCAGTACTGCATGATCGCCGCCGAGACCGGCGCGCCGATCGCCGACGACAGCGGGATCGCGGCCAGGAACATCGCGGTGAAACGGGCCCGCTCCCGACGCGGGAACCAGTACGTCAGGAAAAGGATCATTCCCGGGAAGAACCCGGCCTCGGCGACACCGAGCAACACCCGCATCGCGTACAGGGAGCCGGCGTTCGGCACGAACGCCATCGCCGAGGCCACGATCCCCCAGCTGAGCATGATCCGCGCGATCCACCGGCGGGCACCGAATTTGTGCAACGCGAGGTTGCTGGGGACCTCGAAGAACAGGTAGCCGATGAAGAACAGACCCGAGGCCAGACCGTAGGCGGTGGCGGTGAGGCCCAGGTCCTCACTCATCTGCAGCTCGGCGAACCCGATGTTGGTCCGGTCGAGGTAGTTCACGAAGTACAGAAGCATCATGAACGGGATCAGGCGACGCGCAACCTTGGCGACGACGCGTCGCCCCAATTCCTCGTCTCCGGTCGGATGGCCGGACGCGATGGCTGACATGTTCTCCTCCGTCAGGGTCGTATGTGATGGGACACCGGGTCAGCCCGCTGCCCGGTCGGGTATGGCCTTGCCGGGGTTGAGAATCCCGTGCGGGTCGAGCGCGTTCTTGACCGCGTGGTGCATCTCGATGACGGGAGCACTGAGCTCGCGCCCGAGTCCTGCACGCTTCAACTGCCCGATGCCGTGCTCTCCGGTCACCGTGCCGCCGAGGTCGAGGGCGTCGCAGATGATCACCTCGAACGCCGCCTGCGCCCGGGTGCGTGCTGCCGCGTCACCCCTCGGAGTGATCAGCAACGGGTGCAGGTTGCCGTCACCGGCGTGGGCGATGTTCGCGATCAACGTGTCGTGCGCCGAGGCGGTCTTCTCGATCCGCGTAAGCATCTCGGGCACCATCGCCACCGGTACACAGATGTCCTCGGTGAGCACCGGCCCGAGCCGCTCCAACGCCGGGTAGGCCAGCCTGCGCGCGGCGAACAGCGCATCGGCCTCCTGCTGGTCCGACGACTGTGCGGCCCAGGACGCGCCGCCCTCCTCGAAGCACCGCATCATCTCGGCGGCCTCGCTGTCGCCGGCCGCACCCGGAGTGTCCGTCCGGCCCAGCAGCACGACGTTCGCGTCCACGGAAAGGCCCATCTGCTTCCACGCGTCCACCGCCTCCAGGCAGTGGCGGTCCACCAACTCCAGCGCGGAGGGCACGACCCCCGCCGCGGCGACCAGGCTCACGGCCCGGCCGGCGTCGACGACGGAGTCGAAGTAGCCGGCAATCGTGCGCTCCGGCTGGCGCTGCGGTCGCAGCCGCACCGTGACCTCGGTGACGATCCCCAGCGTCCCCTCCGACCCGACCAGGAGCGCGCACAGGTCATAGCCGGCGACTCCCTTCGCCGTTCGCCGGCCCAGCCGCACCACGTCTCCACGACCGGTGACAACCTCCATGCCGAGGACGTAGTCGCCGGTGACGCCGTACTTCACGCAACACAGTCCGCCGGCGTTGGTGGCCAAGTTGCCGCCGATCGTCGACCACGGAGCACTCGCCGGGTCCGGCGGATACCACAGCCCGTGCTCGGCGCACGCCGCGCGCAGGTCGTCGTTCACGACACCGGGCTGGACGACCGCCAGCCGCTCGGCCGTGTTGATCTCGACGACCTCCCGCATGCCCTCCATCGAGACGACCACGCAGCCCGCAGTGGCGTTGGCCCCGCCGGACAGCCCGGTCCCCGCGCCGCGGGGCACCAACGGCACCCGGTGCTCCAGGCAGAACCGGACGACGGCCTGCACCTCAGCGGTGCTGCGGGGACGGACCACGGCCAGCGGCGGCTCGTACGGCGCCCATTCCGCCTCGTCGTGCAGATAGCCCTCAAGAGTGGCCGGGTCGGTCAGGACAGTCCCGCCGGGCAGCACCGTCGACAACTGCTGGGCCAGCAAAATCGCTCCCTTCGGGCAGTGGGCGGATCGGTCCGCCGCGAACTGCGACGGTAGTTGGCCACCATCAGGCGTAGGTATGGACGAATTCTCCATCGTTGGTTTTGATTGATGGAGAGAAAATCTATCGCCACATGCCTTGGAGACCCTTTTGTCCGCATTTATCGGGAGTTGGCTGGACCTGCTGCTCGAGCACCGGGAATTCGACGAGCTGCAGGACCACCGCGCCCGGCTGCTGCGGGAGGCTGCCGGGTCCGCTGAGGAGCGGGCCCGGCTCGAGGCCGAGGCGGACGCCGCCATCCGGCTGAAGACGTTGCTGGTCCAGCGACGCCGTCGGGCCGCCGAGCTCGCCGCGGTCAACGACATCGCCCGGCAGCTGACCTCGATGCGCGGACGCGACGAGGTGCTGTCGGAGGTGGTGGTCCAAGCGCGGAATCTGCTCGACGTGGACCTCGCCTACCTCGGCCTGATCACGCCCGATCGCCGGCGGATGCGGATCGAGGTCGCGAGCGGCGCGTTGACGCCCGAGCTGCTCGGGCTCGAGGTGGCGCTGACCGCCGGCGTCGCCGGGTCGGTGATCAAATCCGGCACGCCGCGGTGGTCGCCGGACTACCAGGCCGACACCGACATCCGGCACGACGAGGTCGCCGACAACGCCGCACAGGCCGAGAACCTGCACGGCCTGCTCGGCGTGCCACTGGTCGTCCGTGGCCGGACCCTCGGAGCACTGTTCGCGGGAGAGCGCGACGAGCGACGCTTCGAGGACGACGAGATCACGCTGCTCGTCGCGCTGGCAACGCACGCCGCCATCGCCATCGACAACTCTCAGTTGCTCACCGACTACGAGGAGACCGTGATCAGCCTGAACGACGCCAACGCGCGTCTGCACGTGAGCACGACCGAGCTGGAGCGGAGCCTCTCGTGGGAGCGCAGCCTCACCGAGGTCGTGCTTGAGGGCGGTGGGGTGCGGGCGCTGGTCGCCAGGATCGCCGACGTACTGGACGGTCGGGTGCTGTTCGTGAGCTCCGGTGCGGAACCGCCTGCGGAGACCGCCGCGCGTCAGACCGTCGTCCCGGTCATCGCGGCCGGGAGGACGCTGGGTTCGCTGGTGCACGTCGGCGACACCGACACGGACGACTCACCGGTCCCCGTGCTCGAACGCGCCGCACCGGCGATCGCGCTCTCGCTGCTGGCGGACGAGGCGGCCGCCGAGGCCACCCGGCGCACCCGGGGCGCCTTCCTGGACGAGCTGCTGAACCGCCCGAGCCCGGACCCGCCGGAGCTGGAGCGCCAGGCGCGGCTCGCGCACGTCGACTTGGACGCCGTGCACTGCGTGATGGTGGTCCACACCGGTCAGGAGCTGACGTCGACCGGCCGCGACGTGGGCACCAGGTTCGCCCGCCGGGTAGGCGCGGCCGTCGGCGAGCACGGCGATCTGCTTGTCCTGGTCGTGCCTGGAGACGACCCCGAGGCGCTGTGCCGTTCCTGGTCGTCGGACGAGCGTCCGCCCTCACTCACCGTCGGAATCGCCGGCCCCGCGCATGGCGCCGCCGGTCTGCGCTCGGCGTACCACGAGTCCAGACAGGTGGCGTCGGCGCTGCAGGTGCTCGGCCGCCGCGGGGAGGTCGCGACCAGCCGTGAGCTGGGTGTCTACCGTGTCCTGCTCAGCCGCGCGGACCGTGCCGACGTGACCGAGTACGCCCAGCGCGTCCTCGAGCCGCTGCGGCTGGCCGAGCAGCGCAGCAGAGTACCGCTGAGGCACACGCTCGAGGTCTTCTTGGAGCAGGGCCGCAAGTACGCCACGGCCGCCCGCGTGCTCGACATCCACGTCAACACGCTGTACCAGCGGCTGAGCAGCATCTCCGCGGCGCTGGGCGAGGACTGGCACGAGCCGGACCGCGTGTTCGACCTGCTGGTGGGCCTGCGGCTCGAACGGCTCGCCCGCGCGATCGGCGACTGAGCCGTCCGCGGCGAGCAACGACGAGGAAACCGGCGATGGGGCGTGAGTCGGTCACCCCCATCTGTCGGTTGTCCGCCCGGGTGAGCCGGTGGCGTCACGAGGCGTTGGCTGGCACCCTCACCCAGGGCCGGATGGTGTGTCAGCCGTTGCTTCCCCGGACCGGCCCGGGGGCCGCTCACCGGGGGTGTCGATGAGCGCGCGGAGCTGCTCACGGTCTGCCTCCGGGATGTAGCCCGCGTAGTAGTCGTAGAGGCTCTGGCGCGAGAGCCGTGCGGCGCCGTGTCCGTCGCCGTCGCGGATCGCGTGGACGACCTCGGTGTGGTGGTGCAATGACTCGCGCATCAGCGCACGGCGGTTCTCCGAACGGGAGATTCTCGGTGGCCGCCTCCCAGGAAGAGGCCCTCGTCCTGGATGCCCAGGGCATCACGATCCTCAAGGAGCTGCTGGCCCTCGTCCGTCCCAAGCCCGACAAGGACGACAGCGAGGACAAGAGGCCGCCGTCTGCGGCGGAGATCCTTGACCACATTAAGGCCGCCCTCGAGAGGGGCGTCGAACCGGGATCCGCGAAGTACACCGCCCTGGCAGAGCGGATCAGGCAGCTACGGGACCGGATCATCCAGAACGCCCAGGACGCCCTGGAGTTCCTGGCCGAAGCACTCCGGGTCGCCCGTGCCATCGTGAACGCCGAAAAGCACCCCGACGAAGCCGTCGTACTGGACGACGACCACGTGGGTGTCCTGTCACGGATCATCCACGACCACGCGCCGCCCGGCCTCACCGTCACGGAGCAAAACCTGGCCGAGGAAATCGACCAGGTAGTCAAGCGCACCCTTGCCCAGTCATGGGACAACGCTGAGGCCCGCAACCGCGGCGTCCGCCGTGCCACCGCCGCAGTCTTCCGCCGGTATATGTTGAAGCCGGTGGGCGAACCGTACGGCTCCACCGTCGCCTACGTCGAAGCCCACTACCTCGTTGACTGACAATGCGATGAGGCCCGGTAGCCCGTGTCGGTTGCCGGGCTCGTAGTGCAGGGCGCTGCAGACTGGGAGAAGCGCTGTTTCTCAGAATGAGGCGGGCGCTTAAGAAGACACCTGCTCTGTTCTGTGGCACCGGCAGCCCAGCCGAGCGCGCTAGTGGGCACCCGCCGTAGTTCTGAGCCGTGCTGATCCGCCGACGGCAGACACATCTGGGCTTCAACGGACTGGAATAGGCCGGTGAACCAAGTAAACCTAGAGCGGGAAGCACGGTGGCGCCCTGGCGCTCCTGCATCCAGCCGGATGTCGAGAGGACGGAGGCGTCGGCAACATAGCCGACGATCGCCGGTTAGCCAAACCGGCGAATCCGCGGACCATTGAATCTGCCAGGGGATGCCTAGCGCGTCCCGATGCCGTATTGCTAGGAGCCAAGTAGCGTGCCACAGCTCGCAATAGAGGAATCAGCACTGCTTTTCCCGGAGCAGATTCGCTCCCTGCTCGAATGGACGCGAGAGAACACTGGGGGACAGACGCCGGTGTATCCCTTCCTGGCCCCCATGGCGGGGGCGGCCTTGCTTCCCGGCGAAGCGGTCGCGCTTCGGGTGGACGACGTGACGCTTCTGGAAGGCGGTTTCGGGGAGATGCTGGTCGGTGCCGGAGAGGGCAGGAAGGTGCCTGTCACTCCTGGTCTCTCCGACCTACTGCGGAACTGGATCAGGAGGGCTGGCCTGAAGCTGGACGATCCGCTGTTCTCCGGTGAGGGCAACAGGTCCTTGTCATCTGCGGTGTACCGGCAGGTATGGGCGCAGGCCCGTGAGGCGGTCCTACGTCCGGATGAGGCGGAAGCAGGCTTGGGTGAGCACGTCACTAGCCTTCGCGATTCCTGCCTGGAGAAGTGGCTCAAGGCGGGTGTTCCTGCGTGGAGCGTTGCTGAGTGGGCTGGCCTGAACCCGAGTTGGCTTGCATTGCGCTTCCCGCACTGCTTCCGCCTGGATGGTGACGCAGTCGACTGGGACCACCTGGCCAAGGCAACAGCCCTTCCTGGCTCACACAAGTCGTGATTGCCGCCCGGCGCTCTGACCGAACCCAGAGGCGCGGGTCTCACCAGCTTGTCCACCCTGAATCGGCGATCCTCAGCCCGACAAAGCCGTCACGGATATTCGCACCCCTCTACGGAGTCTCTTCGTGACGCAGTCACACCACTCTGACAGGACCGGCAGGCCAGCCAATGACCCGGACCCCGCCCCGCGCATGTGCCCCACCCTCACCCCCAAGGACCTCCGCATGCCTGCGCGCTTGTTGTCCATTCCTGCCGTCGTCGTCGCTCTGGACGTCGACCGCCCACCCGCGTACCGCTTCATCGCCGCCGGGGATGCAGGTCATGGATCTGCGCACCGGAGCGGGCCGCTCCCGCGTCCCCCGCTGCTGGGCTTGGCGAGTTCATCAGCCGCAGAGAAGTCGATCCGCCGGTGCCGCGCCGCTGACATCTCCACCCCACCCCTGCCAATACCCCGGGTCCATTGAGGAAGCCAATGCCACGACCGTTGATTCTCCCCGTGTTCTTGTCGATCGATGAAGCGCTCGAGGAACGCAGCCACTTGCCCCCATCACCTGCTCGGGGTGCGTATGAGTGAGAACTCCAAGTATGAACTGCTCACCGTCGCCAAGGTGCTGGAAATAATCAATGGCGTATTGCGAATATCGCTCATCCCCGGGACGGCACACGAATTCATCACGGGAGTCCACAACTCCGGGGAGCACCGGCCATGAATCAATCACTGATGGCACAGATCGCGGACCTGCTCAGCCGTGCCGCTGAAGATCGGGCGGACCTTTTGCACAGCGGTTGGTATACCACGGACCAACTTGCGGACCTGCTCGGTGTTGATGCTTCGACACTGCGGCGGTGGCGTACTTCTCGGCCTGCCCAGGGGCCTCACTTCGTCAGTCTTACCAACCGCGTGACCATGTACAGCGCTCCCGACGTACAAGCCTGGTTGGCATCACGGCGTACCGATCCTGCGCAGGCGGCCTGATGCCCGATCAGGCAACGCCTCCGGCAGGCATCTCACTCGCTGCGGATGTCGAGTTCCGGGAAGACCGCCGCAATCCCTACCGTGCTCGGGTCCGTTGGATCGTGCCGGGCAGCAAGAAGCGCCTGTCCCGCTCGGAAGCCTTTCTTACTGATGAAGAGGCCCACGCGTGGATAGACCGTCTGCAGCGCGCTGCGAACCGAGGAGTCACACCTGCTACAGCCACGATGACATTGAAGGAATACGGCGAAGAGGAGTGGCACCTGGCCATGCGCGGCTTGGAAGCCAAGACCATGGACCCCTATCGCGCCGGCTGGCGTCTGCGAGCAGTGCCGACGCTGGGTCACCTTCCGGTGCGCACCATCACGAACGGCCTCGTTGACCGCGCCGTATACGGATGGATCGCCGATGAATGCAGCAAGTCCACCGTGAAGAACAGCCTGGCAGTCCTGGTACGGGTCATGGAGCAGGCGGTGCGCGACGGCATCATCGACTTCAACCCCGCTCGGGTTGTCGGATGGCAGCAGGAGTACAAGCGGGCTGAGGACGAGCTGGACGATCCGCGATCGCTCGCGCTGCCCGGCTGGGCCGCCCTGGACGAGTTGGCCAATGCCCTCATAGCCCGGTCATCCGGTGAGTACGAAGGCTGGGGTGAGGTGGTGAGGTTTGCCGCCTGCACGGCCACCCGCATCGGGGAGGTCTCCGGAACCCGGGCTGCTGACATCGACCGCGAGACCTGGATTTGGAACCTCTGTCGGCAGACGACGTCGGCTCCAGGCGGGCTGGTGGACAAGGGCACCAAGGGCAAGCGGCGGCGCATGGTCCCGATCATCCCGGAGATCCGGCCCCTGGTCGCCCGCCGGCTCGATGCAGTAGGCCCGGACCCGATGGCCCGGCTCTTCACAGGACCGCGAGGGGGCCGGATCTCCACCGCCGTCCTGCGAGATGCCACGCACTGGGACGAGGTCGTTCTCCGGCTCGGACACGAGCACCTTCGCCGGCACGACCTTCGGCACACGGGCTTGACATGGATGGCCGATGCCGGCGTCCCGCTGCACGTGCTCCGGAAGATCGCTGGACACGGCTCACTGAGCACGACGCAGCGCTACCTGCACCCGGACCACCGCTCAGTCGAGCGGGCCGGAGCGGCACTCAATGCGCACCTCACAGCCGGGACTGGTCCCCAAGTGGTCCCCAAGCAGCCCCCGGCGCCGCACCTGCGGATCGTGCGCTGATCTTGCCGGGGAGTAGAAAGAAGCCCGCTGACCTGGGAAAATTCCCCTGTCAGCGGGCTTCACCCTGCTGTCGGGACGGCGGGATTTGAACCCACGACCCCTTGACCCCCAGTCAAGTGCGCTACCAAACTGCGCTACGTCCCGGTGCTCGGCCGACTCGGGATCAGGCCCTCACCGTTCGCACGCAAGGAACAATACATGACGCCCCGCGGTGCTCGCGCACCCGTTACGGGAGCTGCGCGGGACGCGTGGCCAGGTGTGGAGGCAGGCCGGGCGCAGGCTCCGGGTCGGTCACGCTCGGACGGGTGGGTGCTCTTCGTCCGGTATCCCCGCGCAGTGCTGCCGCTGCCCGCCCTCGGCGGTCGGCGGCAGCACTGATTCCGGGTCATGAAGAGGACGCTGACCCTTGTGAGGCGGGATCGCGCCCGGGGATGCCGGACCACCCGTCCTGGAGAGAGCGCGGTTGAGGAAGGCGCCCGTGGTCCACTTGCCGGGACCGAGAACGACGATGAGCAGGAACGACCAGCAGAAGGTCGCCGCCGCCTCGCCACCGTTCTCGATCGGGAGGAGTCCGTCGGGCTGATGCTCGACGAAGTACGCGTAGGCCATGGAACCCGAGCAGACGAACGCGGCGCCGCGTGCTACCACTCCGAGCAGCACCAGGCCCCCGCCGACCAGTTGGATGACCGCGGCCCACCAGCTCGGCCACGCTCCGAACCCGGGGGCGGTCCCGACGTGCGGACCGCCCGGAACGCCGAACAGGCTCGCGGCACCGTGGCAGAGGAACAGCAGCCCCACAACGATGCGGAACAGCCCGAGGACATGGTCACCGCTCTTGTCCGGGAGCCTCATCAGAACTCGACGTCTGCGCAGGCGTAGAACGCGTTGACCGTGTCGTGGATGGTCCACACGCCGAGGACGATGTGCTTGCCGGACTTCTGGGTGGGGATCGTGCCCTGATGGCTTTCGGTCATGCTCGGCTGACGGCCGCCCATGGGCACGACCATGAACGGCTGCGGCTCGAGGTCTGTCCGGGTGAGCGGCCGGCCCGGGTCGTAGCTGTCCTTGGTGATGAAGTATTGGAAGTCGGTGGTGCGGTGGGGGGCGGTCATCTTCCAGGTGAAGGTGTAGCCCTGGCCGGGGGAGAGGCGCGTGGCTGGCCAGTTCCCGCCGCGCGGGTCATCGAGCTGGGCGAAGCGCGAGTTGCCGCCGGAGCAGATCTTGCCGTCGGCGGGGCCGGCGGCCGGGAAGCCCTTGGGCCCTTCGACGCTCTGGGGTTCCCACTGGATCGCACCGCAGTTGGAAACCGTGTGGTCGGCACAGTTCGCCTGCCGGCTCTTCGGGGCCTGGCTGTAGCCATGACCCTGTGCGCTGCCGCTGGTGACGAGTATCGCGGTACCGGCCAGGCCGAGACCGAGCACGGCGGCAGTGATCTTCTTGTGCAAACGCATGCTGCACTCCTGTGGGGTGGGGGAGGAAGGCGCACTGGTGACTTGCCGTTGGAAACCAGGTCTAGACCATTGCTGAAGCTACGACGGCCTTCTCGCGATGTCCAGACCAATGGGAGAACTTCGTGCTTCGGGGCCTACTCGGCCGAGTAGGGCTGCGCGTCGCATACGGGCACGGTCGATTCCGTCCCCGGCCGATTCGGGGGTCTCGGCGCCACGTCGAGGTACGCAGGCTAGGCCTTACGGAACGCTGACACGCGAGCCGACGCGCCGGTGAGCGGGGTGAACGGCCGTAGCGTGGGCTCATGCGCGTACTGGTCACCGGCGGGGCAGGGTTCATCGGCTCTCACATCGTGGACGTACTGGACAGAGCGGGCCACGAACCGGTGGTCCTGGATGTGGCGCCCACGGAGGGGGGAATCGCCGGTGACGTCCGGGACGCCGACACCGTCGGCCGAGCGCTGAGAGGAGTCGACGCCGTCTGTCACCAGGCCGCGATGGTCGGTCTGGGCAAGGGCTTCGCGGACGTGTCCGGGTACGTCGGCAACAACGATCTCGGCACCGCCGTGCTGTTGGAGAGGATGGCCGAGGCGGGGGTGCGCGGGCTGGCCCTGGCCGGGTCCATGGTGGTGTACGGGGAGGGGCGGTACAGCTGTTCCGTCCACGGGGTGGTGCGGCCCGGTCCCCGTTCCGTGCCGGACCTGGACCGTGGCTGCTTCGAACCGCCCTGCCCGCGGTGCGGTGCCGCGCTCGGCTCCGAACTGGTGGCGGAGGAGGCGCCCGTCGATCCGCGCAACGTGTACGCCACGACAAAGCTGGCGCAGGAGCACCTGGCTGCCGCCTGGGCGCGTGCCACGGGCGGCCGTGCCATCAGCCTGCGCTATCACAACGTCTATGGTGACGGGATGCCACGGGACACCCCTTACGCCGGGGTGGCCTCCTTCTTCCGTTCCTCGCTCGAGCGAGGAGAACCGCCCCAGGTGTATGAAGACGGCGGACAGCGGCGGGACTTCGTCCACGTCGACGACGTGGCGGCGGCGAACCTGGTCGCACTGGAGGCGCTGGCCGGAGGGGAGCGTCCCGAGGGAGAGCTGCGGGCCTACAACACCGGCAGCGGACATCCGCACACCGTAGGGGAGATGGCCCATGAGCTGGCCGCCGCCTTCGGAGGACCCGAGCCGGTCGTGACGGGGGAGTACCGGCTGGGGGACGTACGGCACATCACCGCCTCCTCCGAGCGGTTCGAGCGGGAGCTGGGGTGGCGCGCCCGGGTGGAGTTCGCTGCCGGAATGGCCCGCTTCGCCGCCTCCGAGCTGGCGGCGGAGAAGACGCTCACCGCGCTGCCGGGAGCGTGACCTCGAACCGGCAGCCGCCCGGCACGTTGCACACGGCGGCCCGGCCCTCGTGCGCCTCGACGATGCCGCGCACGATGGCCAGCCCGAGGCCCGCCCCACCGGGCGGCGTACGGGCACCCGTGCCGCGCCAGCCGGTGTCGAAGACCCGCGGCAGGTCGTCCGCCGGTATGCCGCCGCAGCCGTCGGTGACCGACAGCACCACCGCGTCCGCCTCCCGCCGCGCGGCTACGGCGACCGTGCCGTCGGCCGGGGTGCGGTGGATGGCGTTGACCAGGAGGTTGGCCAGCACCCGTGTCATCTCCCTGCCGTCCACCTCCACCGGCAGTTGCTCCACGCCGTCGTCGGCGAGCCGCACACCCCGCTCGACCGCGAGCGGGTCCGCACCCGCGATGGCGTCGCTGACCAGGTCGTAGACCGACATCCGGGTGGGGGAGAGGGCGAGCGAGCCGGCCTGGATCCGGGAGAGTTCGAAGAGGTCGCCGACCATTCCGGAGAGCCGGTCCACCTCGCCGCGTATCTGCCGGTGATAGCGGGCGGGGTCCTCGGCTATGCCGTCCTCCAGCGCCTCGGCCATGGCACGCAGACCGGCCAGCGGCGACCTCAGGTCGTGCGAGATCCAGGCGACCAGTTCGCGCCGGGACGCCTCCAGGGCGCGCTCGCGTCCGCGCGACGCCGCGAGCTTCGCGCTCGTGGCCGCCAGCTGCCGGGAGAGCGAGGCCAGTTCGGCGGGCATCGTGGTGGTGGGCTGTGTGAAGCCACCGTCGCCCGAGTGGGTGCCGGCCTCGCCGGCGTCACCCAGCGCGCGTGCGGCCTGCTCCAGGGCGCGGTGCCCGCTGATCACCCACCGGGCGAGCAGGAGTGCCGTGGCCGTCGCGGTGACGGCGGCCACCGCGCACACGGTCGTGACCACGCCCAGGTCGTGCTGGTTGAGCAGCATCGCCCAGGCCACCGACAACGTTCCGGCGAGCATCGAACCGACGGCCACCGCGGTCAGCACCGCGAGTGAGACGGCCACCGACCGGCGGCGCAGCGCCCGTAGCGCCAGCAGGCCGGCCAGTCCGACGGCGGCGGCGCCGAGCGCCGCGTACAGCGCGATGAGGAGCAGGTCACGCACCGCGGCCACCGCCGTTCGCGTCGAAGCGGTAGCCGACGCCCCACACAGTGGTGATCAGCCGGGGGTGCGCCGGGTCGGCCTCGACCTTGTGCCGCAGCCGCCGTACGTGCACGGTCACGGTCGACAGGTCGCCGAAGTCCCAGCCCCACACGTCCGCCATCAGCTCCTCCCGGCCGAAAGCACGCCCCGGGTGCCGCAGGAAGTGCTCCAGGAGGTCGAACTCACGAAGGGTCAGTGCGAGGGGCCCGCAGGCGTCGGAGACCATCCGGGCCACCGGGTCCAGGGTGATGCCGCCGCCGCTCAACAGGGGGCCGCTCGCGGGCGGTGCGCCTGCCCGGCGCAGCACCGACTCGACGCGCAGCACCAGTTCGCGCGGGCTGAAGGGCTTGGTGACGTAGTCGTCGGCGCCCACCTCCAGGCCGAGGATGCGGTCCTCCTCGTCGCCCCGTGCCGTCAGCATCACCACCGGCACGGGGCCGGACTCGCGCAGCCGCGCGCACACCTGGAGACCGTCCAGTCCGGGCAGCATCAGGTCGAGCACCACCAGATCGGGTGGTGCGGCCCGTGCCCGGGCGAGCGCGTCGGCACCATCGGCGGCGCGGTCCACCACGAACCCGGACCGGTCGAGATAGCCCGCCACCACCTCGGTCACCGTCGGATCGTCGTCCACGACCAGGACCCGGCGGGGCGGTGCTGACGGCTGCTGGCGCATACGGGGAGTCTGGCACCCGCCGGGACACGAGGGCGCCCTCCGGGCGGGGCCGGGGCGCGGATGTCAGTGTTCCGTAAGGTGCGTCGGCACCTTTTGTCCGTTGTGGGTTCGTAGGGTGAGAAGAGTGACCAACTCCAAGTCCTGGCAGGGCGACCTCGTGCTCCCCTGCCTCAACGAGGCCGAAGCGTTGCCGTGGGTGCTGGAGCGGGTGCCGGCCGGATGGCGGGCCATCGTCGTGGACAACGGTTCGAGCGACGGTTCCGCCGAGATCGCCCGAGCGCACGGTGCCACGGTGGTGCGTGAGGAGCGGCGCGGCTTCGGCGCCGCCTGCCACACCGGACTGCTCGCCGCCGAGGCCGAGTTCGTGGCCTTCTGCGACTGCGACGCCACGCTGGACCCCGGCACGCTGCCACGGATCTCGGGGCCGGTCCGCGAAGGGTCGGCGGACCTGGTGCTCGCGCGGCGCCGTCCGACCGTGCGCGGCGCCTGGCCGCTGCACGCCAGGCTCGGCAATCGCGCGCTGTCCCGCATGGTGCGGCGGCGCACGGGGGTTCGGCTGCACGACCTGGGGCCGCTGCGGGCCGCGCGGCGCAGCGCGCTGCTGGGGCTGGAGCTGACCGACCGGCGCAGCGGATACCCCCTGCAGATGGTGGTGCGCGCGGCTGACGCGGGCTGGCGGATCAGCGAGACGGAGGTCGACTACCGGCCGCGGTCGGGGAAGTCGAAGGTGACGGGGACCTGGCGCGGCACCTGGCAGGCGGTGCGCGACATGCGGGCGGTACTGCGATGACGAACCCGCTCAGCTTCTCCGACGCTGGCACGACCGTGCTCGTGATCGCCAAGGAACCCGTCCCCGGACGGGTCAAGACCCGTCTCACCCCGCCGTACCCGCCCGAGGAGGCGGCACGGCTCGCCCAGGCCGCTCTCCGGGACACCCTGGAGACGGTCGCCCTGCTTCCCGTACGCAGACGGGTGCTGGTGCTGGCCGGGTGCCCCGGACCATGGCTGCCCGGCGGGTTCGAGGTGGTTCCGCAGTGCGACGGCGGTCTGGACGAACGGATCGCGGCGGCCTTCGCACTCTGCGACGGCCCCGCGCTGCTGGTCGGCATGGACACCCCGCAGATCACCCCGGAGTTGCTGGCTCCCGTCACCGGATCCGCCGGCTGGCGCGGTGCCGACGCGTGGTTCGGACCGGCCGCGGACGGCGGGTTCTGGGCACTGGGCATGGCGCGGCCGGAGCCCGGGCTGGTGCGCGGTGTGCCGATGTCCACCGGACGTACGGGCCAGGCGCAGCGGCGACGGCTCGTGGACGCGGGGCTGTCGGTACGCGATCTGCCGGTGCTCCGTGATGTGGACACCGCGGCGGACGCGCGGGAGGTCGCCGGGCTTTCCTCCGGACACTTCGCCGCCGTACACGCGGGTCTTGCCCGAGTGGCGGCGCCGTGAGCGCACCCGCGCTGCCCTGGTGTGCGGACAAGGACCCTTACGCCGACGCACTGCGGGCCGGCCGCGGACCGCTCTTTCTGCGCCGTCCCGACGGCTGGCTGCTGCCACTGGAGGTGGAGCGCTGGTGTGCGCGCGCCGATGAGGCTGACATGGGCGTGCTGCGGCGCTGCACGGGTGCGGTCCTCGACATCGGCTGCGGTCCCGGCCGGCTGGTGACCGCCCTGTCCGGGCTGGGCCGGCCTGTGCTGGGTGTCGACACCTCGCCGGCGGCCGTCTCCCGTACCCGCCAGGCGGGCGGCGCTGCACTGCGGCGGTCGGTATTCGAGCCGCTGCCCGGCGAGGGTCGGTGGCAGAGCGCGCTGCTCCTGGACGGGAACATCGGCATCGGCGGCGACCCGGCGTGCTTGCTCGCCCGGGTACGCGAACTGCTCTCCCCGAACGGACTGTTGCTCGTCGAGGCGGCGCCCACGGAGGTTGAGGAGAAGATGGTGGTCCGGCTGGACGACGGCACCGGCGGCGGGCGCGGGCCCGCCTTTCCGTGGGCGAGGCTGGGCGCTGCCGCGCTGCGGGAGCACGCGGAGGCGGCGAACTGGGGCGTCGTCGAGCAATGGCGGTCCAGTGAACGGCCGTTCCTCTGTCTGAGCCCTCTCCGCGCGACGACCACGGTGCGCACCGGCAGCATCCGGACCGTCCCTGGTGCCCTGCCCACCGCCGTCGCCGCTCAGCTGAACCGGTAGTTCAGCCTGATCACCAGGCTGTCACCAGCCGGTGATCAGCAGATGATTCACGGTGAGGGCCGACACCGCCTGCGCCGACAGCCACCACCGCACCGAGCGCTGCGGCAGCAGTGCGGCCGCCGGCAGCAGCCACAGCGTGAAGGGCAGCCAGATGCGTTCCGTTTCCCCCTTGCTCATCCCCGACAGGTCGGCCGCCAGCACGCAGCACAGCCCGCCCGCGACAAGCACGGTCAGCGCGCCGCGGCGGGTAAGGCCGGCGCGGGGGACCGCTGCCCTGCGCAGCGCGGCGACCAGGGCGGGTCCGATGACGACGACCTGCGCGGCCAGATTGGCCCAGACGAAGTACGCGTACGGGCGGACGCGGGCAGCGCCCTGGTAGTAGCGCTCGACGAGAGTGGTGTAGCCCTCGAACCACCAGAATCCGGCGGCGGTGAAGCCGGCGAACCAGGGGAGCATGCCGAGCAGAGCGAACGGGACAGGCCGTACCGTGCGCGCCGCGATCAGCACCGCCAGCGCGAGGAGACCGGTCAGCACCAGCCCGTACGACAGGTAGCACGTCAGCCCGAACAGCACTCCCGAGCACAGTGCCGTCGTCCGTGCCGCTCGCACGCCGCGCGTCGCCGACAGCGCGAGCAGCGCGACCGCCCAGGCGCTGACTGCCGTGAAGTAGCCGTCCGCCGAGACGCCCATCCAGACCGCTGCCGGAGCCAGTACCACGAAGGGCGCCGCACGCCGGGCCGTCTCCTCTGTCACCAGCGCCCGCACCGTCACCAGTACGGCGGCCGCTGCCGAGGACCCGACCGTGATGACCCAGGCGGCGGCCCAGCCGCCACCGCTCAGCCCGATCCGGTCCAGTCCCACGAAGGTCAGCAGCGCGCCGGGCGGGTGACCTGCGACATGCGGCGGCCAGTTGTCGGGGGCGTCCAGGAGGATCCGGCCGGTGAACCCGCGCAGTGTGGCACCGATGTCGTGGATGCCGTCGACCGACTGCAGGTACTCGTACTTGGTCGTCAGCCGCCGGGCGACTCCCCGTTGCCAGCCGTCGACCAGCGCGAGCGACCAGCTCCACGCCATCGAGCCGGCCCACCCGGCCGCCACCAGCACGCTCCAGCGCACGGCGCGTGCGAGTGCCGGTCCGTACGCGATCACGAGCACGGCGACGGCAGGCGCGGCGAGGGTCCCGGGGCCCCAGTGCGGCAGCCAGTACCCGTACAGCGGTGGCCAGCGCAGCCGCAGCGTCTCCCTGCTCTCCTCGTACGACAGGCTGGCCAGCACGGCTCCGGTGAACAGCAGCGCCGCCGCTCCGACAGCGCACACGTCGAACAGGTTGCCGCGGCGGCCGGCGCGGCGCGGGGAGCTCTCCGCGGGGTGCTCGCGTGTGCCGGTGGAGGTGCTCACGGAGACACGGTAGAGCGCTGACCAGCGGGGCCCGGACCGCACGCGGCCGGCGTCACCGAGCCGTCAGATCCGGTCACCGACGCGCGCCGGGGCGCCCGACACGCACCGGAGGCAGGAACTCTCGCACGAATGTGCGGTGCCACCAGTCGCCCGACTCCCGTCGCTCCTGCCGGGTGGTGAAGCGGTAGCGGTACAGCAGCGCGCGTACATGCGTGGGCGGCGCGTCGGGGAACGGGTTCCGGCGCAGCAGCCGCAACGTGTCCCGGTCGCCCTCCAGCAGCCGGGCGACGAAGGGCTCGAACCAGCCGGCCGCGTAAGCCGGGGAGAGGGCGGCGAACCACATCTGCCAGTCCAGCCGCAGATGGTACGGCGCGAACTGGCGGGGAAGCCGGCGCACATCACCGGGCTTGCCCCGGAAGCCGTACTCCCGCCACACCGCCTCCTCCGTGAGCGGGTCCGCGTCCGTCCCTTCGATGACGATCTCGTGCCGCTGCCGGGACACGCTGCCGAACGCCCCGTAGGTGTTGACCAGGTGGAGGGAGTTGAAGGAGCGGTTCATCTGCTGGCCGCGGCTGACCATGTTGCTGACAGGCCAGTAGCTGAGCACCGCCACCAGCGCGGTGACCGCGCAGACCAGCACCACGTACCAGAGCGGCGTGGGCCCGTAGGACCGCGACCCGGCTACCGGCGAACTGTCCACCGCGGCGAAGGCGATGACGATGGTCAGCCAGTTGAGCCAGGAGAAGTTGCCCGACAGCACCAGCCACAGCTGGGTGGCGATGACGACGGCAGCGGCGTATGTGGCGACCGGCTGCGGCATCAGAAGGCCGAAGGGGATCACCAGCTGAGCCACATGGTTGGCCGCGGCCTCGGCCCGGTGCAGGGGCTTGGGCAGCCGGTGGAAGAACCAGCTCAGCGGTCCCGGCATCGGCTGCGTCTCGTGGTGATGGTAGAGGCAGGTCAGCTCCCGCCAGCAGCGGTCACCCCGCCATTTGATCAGACCGGCTCCGAACTCCACCCGGAAGACCAGCCAGCGCAGCAGCCACAGCACCAGCACCGGGGGAGCCGTCCGCGCGTTGCCGAGGAAGACGGCGAGGAAGCCGACCTCCAGCAGCAGCGATTCCCAGCCGAAGCCGTACCAGATCTGCCCCACGTTGACGATCGAGAGATATCCCAGCCACAGCGCCGCCCACATCAGCATCGACGTCCACAGCGGCACCGCGTCGGCGGCCCCCGCGGCCACCGCGCAGGCCAGCGCGGCTCCCGCCCAGCAGCAGCCCGCGAAGAGCCGGTCGGAGTAGCGCCACTGGAACAGGCTCGGAGCGGCCCGGAAGGGGATCCGGCGCACGAACTCGGGGACCGGCAGTATCCCGCGCGCACCGATCAGCGCCCGGAACTGCAGGGCGGCCGAGAGGAATGCGACGAGGTAGAGGCCGGCCAGCGCACGCTGCAGCACGAGCCGGCTCAGCCAGTATTCGGATGCCGTGAACCAGTCCATGACGGCATGCGTACCACCGTCGCCTGCCTTCATGGCCGCCGAAGCGCGCGCACGGAGGCGGGTCCCGGTGACCCGAGGGCGGCGAGCTCAGCCGCTGCCGGAGGGTTCGCCGGGACGTCGGCCTCTCATCAGCCAGGGGCGTCGAGCGTGGTGAACGCCTCCATCGGGTCCGACAGTCCGCGGGTGAAGGGGGAGTCGAAGTGCCAGACCAGAAAGAGCAGGAAGGCGATCAGCGCGGTGAACAGGCCGGCCAGCAGCAGTTCCCTGCCCGACCGCTGGATCTGCAGTGTGAAGAGCATCCCCACCGCCACCACCGCGCCCGCGATCAGTCCGAACCAGACCACGCCCGGCAGCGTCGGCTCAGCACTGCCCTCCCGGTCGTTGCGTGCCGCGTCGACGGCGGCGACCCGGTCGGCCAGAGCCGCGTAGGACTGCTCCTCCCGCGAGGTGCGGGGCTCGTAGTCCAGTACGTCCTTGCGCAGCTGCGCCAGCAACGTGTCACCGCGCCGGGTGAGTTCGCCGTGCTCGGTCATGTGCCCCCATTCATGGGCGACGGTGAAGTCGACATAGGCGTCGACGTCCGCGCGGATCCGCTCGCGTGCGGCCGCCGGATAGACCTGCGCCCGTTCGTTCACCTCATGCAGCGCCTGGGCCTCGCTGCGCACCACCCCATCGGCGACATCGCGGGCCTCCCAGACGCCCGCGATGGCCAGTCCCAGCACGATCGCGTACACCACGCCGATCATCATCGTCATGTATTCGATGACGTCCGGCGTCTCGGACGGATCGTCGTCGTCGCCCACGCGCCGCTGGCGCAGCACCGTACTGACCAGGACGACGGCGCACGCTGCAATGACGCCGAGGAACAGGACCATCCAGTCGGACATGGGCGATCTCCCGTGCGGGTGTGAGGAACGCTGAGGAATGCGGAGGGACGAGCCGGGTCCGCGCGGACCGGAGTCCGGCGGCGTCGACGGGCGGCGGCCTAGCCGGAGCCGCCGCCACCGGCGCTGCGCGCCGACGAGCCGGAGC
>NZ_JBOHCV010000209.1:0-10851 GCF_050698815.1 Streptomyces sp. | reverse complement strand
CGGCGGGCCGCCGCAACCAGGCTGGCCCGCGCCCGCACCGCCGCCCGCACAGCCGCCCGGGCAGGTACCGGCCCCCGGGACCGCACCGTCGCCGGCTCCGGGCGCACCGCCCCCGGTGCCGCCGGCTCCCGCGGCGCCGCCTCCGCCACCCGCCGGGTACCGCCACACGGGCAACCTGGAGCCGTCGCCGACCGAATCCACCGGCCATATCCAGCTCTCCCGCGGCGCCCCGGTCGAGATACCCGCGCCCGGCGCCGATCCGGCACAGCTCGACGCGACCCGCGCCGCGGTGGCGGTGCTGCTGATCGGCCCGGCGGGCGCGGGCAAGACCACGGTCGCGCGGCACTGGGCCGAGCGCCGTGCCGTGCCCACCTCGCACATCAGCCTCGATGACGTACGCGAATGGGTGCACTCCGGCTTCGCCGACCCGCGGACCGGCTGGAACGACCACTCCGAGGCGCAGTACCGGCTCGCGCGCCGCACCTGCGGCTTCGCCGCCCGCAACTTCCTGGCCAACGGCATCTCCTGCATCCTCGACGACGCCGTCTTCCCGGACCGCCCCGTGGTCGGCCTGGGCGGCTGGAAGCGGCACGTGGGCCCCGGCATGATCCCCGTGGTGCTGCTCCCCGGCCTGGAGATCGTGCTGGAGCGTAACGCCGCACGCAGCGGCAACCGCCGCCTCACCGACGAGGAGGTGGCGCACATTCACGGCAGGATGGCGGGCTGGTACGGCTCCGGCCTGCCGATCATCGACAACTCCCGCCAGGACGTCGCCACCACGGCGCGGATGCTCGATGACGTCGTGGCCCGCAGCCTGGCCAGCCCGCCACCCTGGTGACGGACCCGGACCTCGGGCGGGCAAAAGCGGACGAATCCCCTGGTGCAGGCCCGATCCGGGCGCCGCGCGACACGCGCGTCTAGCTCGCACGGCCCCGCCTTCCCTGCCCTCCCGGGCGGGGCTCCGTACGCTCGGCAGTATGTCCGAGGTCCATGTGGCTCGCCGTGTCCTGCTCCGTGAGCGCTGCGCCGCGAGCGCCGCGCAGGACGGTCCCGCCGACGCGGTGCTGGTCACCCGGCCCGCCAACATCCGCTATCTCACCGGCCGTCCGCCGTACGGGGCGGCGCTGCTGCTCGGCCCGGACGGTGCCGACACCCTGCTCGGCCCCGCCGACGCGGGGCCGAGCCATTCCGGCGGCAGCCACCCCGGCGATGAGTTGCGAGCCGAGCAGCTCACCTCGCCGGAGGGCGATACGGCGGTCGCCGCCGCCGGCCTCGCCGCCACGGCCGGGGCGCGCAGCCTCGCCGTCGAGGAGCACCACCTCACCGTCGCGCGGCATCGCGCGATGGCCTCCGTCGCCGGTGGACTCCGGCTGACCGGCCTCGCCTTCCCCGTCGAACAGCAGCGGGTCATCAAGGACGACGAGGAGATCTCCGCGCTCCGGATCGCCGCCGAGATCACCGATCAGGCACTGGGGGAGCTGCTGGAGTCGATCCTCGTCGGGCGGACCGAGCGGCATCTCGCACTCGAACTGGAACGCCGCCTCATCGATCACGGTGCCGAGGGCTCCGCGTTTCCGACCTCCGTCGCCACCGGCCGCAACTCCGGTCTGGCGCAACACCGTCCCACGGACCGGCGGGTGGAGGAGGGTGACTTCCTCTCCGTACGGCTGGGTGCCCAATATCACGGCTACCGCTGCCAGATCGGCCGCACGTTCGTGATCGGAACCGCCCCCGAGGACTGGCAGGTCGAGCTGTACGACCTGGTCTTCGCCGCCCAGCGGGCCGGACGGGAGGCCCTCACACCCGGCACGGCCTGCAGCGATGTGGACCGGGCGGCCCGTCAGGTGCTGGCCGCCGCGGGGCACGGCGGAGCACTCGGCCCGGCCACCGGCCACGGGGTGGGACTGGAAATCGGTGAGGACCCTCGGCTGTCACCTGGTGCCATGGGTAAACTGGACGCTTGTGTGCCGGTCACCATCGAGCCCGGGGTCCACCTTCCGGGCCACGGCGGTGTCCGGATCGATGACACGCTCGTCGTCCGCCCCACGGCGGACGGCGGACCCGAGCTACTCACCATCACGACCAAAGAGCTGCTCGCTCTCTGACCTCCGACGGGGGTGACGGGGACGCGGCAGCCCTCTGGTTCCCGCAGCAGCAGTCTCAGGAGATTCCGCAACCGTGGCATCCACGAACGACCTCAAGAACGGCATGGTGCTCAAGCTCGACGGCGGCCAGCTCTGGTCCGTCGTCGAGTTCCAGCACGTCAAGCCCGGCAAGGGACCCGCCTTTGTCCGTACGAAGCTGAAGAACGTCCTGTCCGGCAAGACCGTCGACAAGACGTTCAACGCGGGCACCAAGGTCGAAACGGCGACCGTGGACCGACGCGGCATGCAGTTCTCGTACAAGGACAGCGAGTACTTCGTCTTCATGGACATGGAGACTTTCGACCAGATCCACATCGCCCCCGAGGTCGTCGGCGACACCGCCAACTACCTGCTGGAGGGCTTCGAGGCGACGGTCGCGATGTACGAGGGGAACGCGCTCTTCGTTGAGCTGCCCGCCGCCGTCGAGCTGACCATCGAGCACACCGACCCCGGCGTACAGGGCGACCGCTCCACCGGCGGCTCCAAGCCCGCGCGCCTGGAGACCGGCTACGAGGTCGGAGTGCCGCTCTTCATCACGACGGGCGAGAAGGTCAAGGTCGACACCCGTTCCGGCGAGTACCTCGGCCGGGTGAACGGCTAACCGTGGCAGCCCGTAGCAAGGCCCGTAAGCGCGCCTTCCAGATCATCTTCGAGGCGGACCAGCGCGGCAGCACCGCGCCTGAAGTCCTCGAGGACTGGATCCGGCACGCGCGGACCGACGAGCGGCAGCCGCCCGTGGGCGAGTACACGAGGGAGCTCATCGAGGGATACGCGCAGAACGCGCCCCGGATCGACGAGCTGATCTCGACCTACTCGGTGGGGTGGACGCTGGACCGGATGCCGGTCGCGGACCGCTGCATCCTGCGGCTGGCGGCCTACGAGCTGATCTGGTCCGAAGAGGTCCCCGAAGCGGTCGTCATCGATGAGGCGATGGACATCGCAAGGGAGTTCTCCACGGACGAGTCCCCGCCCTTCATCAACGGCCTGCTGGGCCGCCTGCAGGATCTCAAGCCGAGCCTTCGCCGCTGACGCGTCGCGAGGCGCATGCGAAAAGAGGCGCATGCGAAAGGCGCATGCGAAAAGAGGCGCACGCGAAAATCCGCCGCCCGTGTGCCGGCCCCTTCCGGGGCCGGCCACGGGCGGCGGCACGTTTCTTCGGCTGTCCCGCCGTCAGGCGGTCACGCGTCCTCGTGGGCGACGGCGCGGCGCGCGTCCGAGTCCAGCACGCCCCAGCTGATGAGCTGCTCGGTCAGCACCGAGGGCGACTGGTCATAGATCACGGCCAGGGTTCGCAGGTCGTCCTGACGGATGGAGAGGACCTTCCCGTTGTAGTCACCGCGCTGGGACTGGATCGTGGCCGCGTACCGCTGGAGCGGGCCCGCCTTCTCCGCCGGTACGTGCGCCAGCCTCTCCAGATCCAGCACGAGCTTCGGCGGTGGCTCCGCGGCCCCGCCCGGAGTGGTTCCCGGCAGCAGCTCCTGCACCGGCACACCGTAGAAGTCCGCCAGCTCGGCGAGGCGCTGAACGGTGACGGCACGGTCGCCGCGCTCGTACGAACCGACCACGACCGCCTTCCAGCGGCCCTGGGACTTCTCCTCGACTCCATGGAGCGAGAGGCCCTGCTGGGTACGGATGGCACGGAGCTTCGCTCCGAGCTGTTTGGCGTATTCGCTGGACATATGGCTCCCCGCGGACGAGAAATCGGTAACTCACTGTGAGGTTACGCAGCGTAATGTCCGCCGTCAAGCCGAACGCCTCGAACCCCCGCCTGAGCAGGGCGGACGAGCCCCCGGCCGAACCCGCTCCAGCCCCTGGTACCGTTGTCGACTGAAAGCTCAGACGTCCTTTAATGCCCGTCCCGTGAGGCGGGGAAGGAGGTCCATTCCCCATGGACAACGGCAGCGCAAGCGCCGGTCCGGCCCGCCCCGTACTGGAGGCGCCGGACATCGCGCGGGTCCTGACCCGCATCGCCCACGAGATCGTCGAACGTGCCAAGGGCGCCGACGATGTGGTGCTCCTCGGCATTCCCACCCGCGGTGTCTTCCTGGCCCGGCGGCTGGCGGCCAAGCTCGCGGAGATCACCGGCCGGGAGGTCCCGTACGGTTCCCTCGACATCACCATGTACCGCGATGATCTGCGGCTCGGCCCCGCCCGCGCCCTGGCGCGTACGGAGATCCCACCCGAGGGCGTCGACGGCCGGCTGGTGGTCCTCGTCGACGACGTGCTCTTCTCCGGCCGCACCATCCGCGCCGCGCTCGACGCCCTCGGCGACATCGGCCGCCCCCGCGCGGTACAGCTCGCCGTCCTGGTCGACCGCGGCCACCGGGAACTGCCGATCCGCGCCGACTACGTCGGCAAGAACCTCCCCACCTCCCTGCGGGAAACGGTCAAGGTCCAGCTCACCGAGGAGGACGGCCGCGACGGCGTGCTGCTCGGCGCCGCCGGGGCCGGCGTGCAGACCCACGGCCACAGCACCGCGCCGGTGAACGAAGCGCCGGCGGAGCGCTAGCGACCGGTTCGGCGCGCACGGGAGCCTCCGCGCCCGTACGGCGGGGCCGCACGCCCGTACGCCCCGTCATGCCGGACGTCTCACCCGATCCCGACACCCCACATCCGAACCCACGGACCACGGAAGGCAACAGATGAAGCGTCACCTCATCTCGGCCGCCGATCTCACCCGCGATGACGCCGTCCTGATACTCGACACGGCCGAGGAGATGGCCCGGGTCGCCGACCGGCCGGTCAAGAAACTGCCGACGCTGCGCGGCCGCACCGTCGTCAACCTCTTCTTCGAGGACTCGACGCGTACCCGGATCTCCTTCGAGGCCGCGGCCAAGCGGCTGTCGGCGGACGTCATCAACTTCTCCGCCAAGGGTTCCTCCGTCTCCAAGGGCGAGTCGCTGAAGGACACCGCGCTCACCCTGGAGGCGATGGGCGCCGACGCCGTCGTCATCCGGCACCACGGCTCCGGAGCCCCGCACCGCCTCGCCACCTCCGGCTGGATCGGCGGTTCCGTCATCAACGCCGGCGACGGCACCCACGAGCACCCCACCCAGGCCCTGCTGGACGCCTTCACCATGCGCCGCCGCCTCGTGGGCGGCGAGGGGCAGGACCTGTCCGGGCGGCGCATCACCATCGTCGGCGACGTTCTGCACAGCCGCGTCGCCCGCTCCAACGTCCATCTGCTGAGCACCCTCGGCGCCGAGGTGACCCTGGTCGCGCCGCCGACACTGGTGCCCGTCGGGGTCGGATCCTGGCCGTGCGAGGTCAGCTACGACCTCGACGCCGTCGTCGCCAAGTCCGACGCGGTGATGATGCTGCGCGTCCAGCGGGAGCGGATGAACGCGGCGTTCTTCCCGACCGAGCGTGAGTACTCCCGCCGGTACGGCCTGGACGGCCAGCGGATGGCACGGATGCCCGAACACTCCGTCGTGATGCATCCCGGCCCGATGAACCGCGGGATGGAGATCACCGCCGAGGTCGCCGACTCACCCCGCTGCACAGCCGTCGAACAGGTCGCCAACGGCGTCAGTATCCGGATGGCCGTGATGTATCTGCTGCTGGGCGGCGCCGAGCCCGCCGTGTCCGGCTCCCCGATCAGCTCCCCAGCCGCGGAAACAGCCGCCCGTACCGAGGAGAACGAGCCATCATGACGCGAAAGACCCTGATCCGCGGCGCCCGGCTGCTCGGCGGCGAGCCGCAGGACGTACTGGTCGACGGGGAGACCGTCGCCGAGGTGGGCGTGGGGATCAGCGCCGCCGGCGCGGAGGTCGTCGAGGCGGACGGCCGCATCCTGCTGCCCGGCCTCGTCGACCTGCACACCCACCTGCGCGAGCCGGGCCGCGAGGACTCCGAGACCGTGCTCACCGGCACCAGGGCAGCCGCCCGGGGCGGCTTCACCGCCGTGCACGCCATGGCCAACACCTTCCCGGTCGCCGACACCGCCGGGGTCGTGGAACAGGTGTGGCGGCTGGGCCGGGAGTCGGGGTACTGCGACGTGCAGCCCATCGGCGCCGTGACGGTCGGCCTCGAGGGCAAGCAGCTCGCCGAGCTCGGCGCCATGCACGATTCCGCGGCCGGCGTCCGCGTTTTCTCCGACGACGGCAAGTGCGTCGACGACGCGGTGATCATGCGCCGGGCACTGGAGTATGTGAAGGCCTTCGACGGTGTCGTCGCCCAGCACGCCCAGGAGCCCCGGCTGACCGAGGGCGCCCAGATGAACGAGGGCGCCGTATCCGCCGAGCTGGGTCTGGGCGGCTGGCCGGCCGTCGCCGAGGAGTCGGTCATCGCCCGCGACGTGCTCCTCGCCGCACACGTCGGCTCCCGCGTGCACATCTGCCACCTGTCCACGGCGGGCTCCGTCGAGCTGGTCCGCTGGGCCAAGTCCAAGGGCTGGCAGGTCACCGCGGAGGTCACCCCGCACCATCTGCTGCTCACGGACGAGCTCGTACGCTCCTACGACCCCGTCTACAAGGTGAACCCCCCGCTGCGTACCGAGGCCGACGTGACGGCCCTGCGCGAGGCGCTCGCCGACGGCACCATCGACTGCGTCGCCACCGACCACGCCCCGCACCCGTACGAGGACAAGGACTGCGAGTGGGGCGCGGCGGCCATGGGCATGGTCGGCCTGGAGACGGCGCTCTCGGTCGTCCAGCACACGATGGTGGAGACCGGGCTGCTCGACTGGGCGCGGATCGCCGACCGGATGTCCCACCGCCCGGCCGCCATCAGCAGGCTGCCCGGCCAGGGCCGCCCGGTCGCCGCCGGTGAACCGGCGAACCTGCTGCTCCTCGACCCCGACTACCGTGGACAGGTGGACCCCGCGGGCTTCGCCTCCCGCAGCCGCAACACCCCCTATGAGGGCCGCGCACTGCCGGGACGCGTCACGCACACCTGGCTGCGGGGCAGAGCGACGGTCGTGGACGGGAAGCTGGCGTGAACGCACTATTCCAACTGGCCGGTCCCGCCGAGCAGAGGTCGCAGGAGGTCACCGACTGGGCGGCCCGCATCGGCTGGGTCATCGGTCTGCTGCTCTTCATCGCGCTGCTGTACTGGCTGATGCGGCAGGGCTGGAAGTGGCGCGGCACCCTGCAGTCCGAGCTGCCCGAGCTGCCGGCAGCCCCGCCGGAGCCGAGTGCGGCGCGCCGGAGGCTGGAGGGCCGCTATCACGGCTCCACCAGCGCCGGGCAGTGGCTCGACCGGATCGTCGCCCAGGGTCTCGGCACCCGCAGCCGCGCCGCGCTGACGCTCACGGACGACGGCCTCGACGTTCTGCGGCCCGGGGCGCGCGACTTCTTCATCCCGGCCCGGCAGCTGCGCGGCGCCAGGCTGGAGAAGGGCATCGCCGGCAAGGTGCTCACCGAGGACGGCCTGCTGGTGATCACCTGGGAGCACGGCGGCAAGCTGCTCGACTCGGGGTTCCGCTCCGACCGGGCCGCCGAGCACACCGCCTGGGTCGAGGACATCGTCCGCATGACCGACGAGATGACCGACGAGATGACCGACGACGGCACCACCGATGCTGCCGCCACCACGCACGACCGGAAGGGCGCATCATGAGGACCGCCGCCACCGGCCCGGGGGCCGCCAGGACTCCCGCCGTACTCGTACTGGAGGACGGCCGCAGCTTCCGCGGCCGCGCCTACGGCGCCGTGGGGGAGACCTTCGGCGAGGCCGTCTTCAACACCGGCATGACCGGCTACCAGGAGACCCTGACCGACCCCTCCTACCACCGGCAGGTGGTCGTGATGACCGCCCCGCACATCGGCAACACGGGCGTCAACGACGAGGATCCCGAATCCGGGCGGATCTGGGTCGCCGGATACGTCGTCCGCGACCCCGCGCGCAAGCCCTCCAACTGGCGCTCCGTACGCACCCTGGACGAGGAACTCATCGCCCAGTCGGTCGTCGGCATCAGCGGCGTCGACACCCGCGCCCTCACCCGCCATCTGCGGGAGCGCGGCGCGATGCGGGCCGGCATCTTCTCCGGCGAGGCCGCCGCCGCCGGCGAGGCGGCGCTGCTGGAGCGGGTACGTTCCGCCCCCGCGATGGCCGGTGCCGACCTGTGCGGCGAAGTGGCCACCCAGGAGCCCTACGTCGTGCCGGCCATCGGCACCCGGCGCTTCACCGTGGCCGCGATCGACCTCGGCATCAAGGGCATGACCCCGCACCGGATGGCCGAGCGGGGCATCGAGGTGCACGTACTGCCCGCCGACGCCACGGCCCAGGACATCTACGCCGTGCGCCCCGACGGGGTGTTCTTCTCCAACGGCCCCGGCGACCCCGCCACCGCCGGGCACCCGGTCGCGCTGATGCGCGAGGTGCTGGAGCGCGGCACACCGCTGTTCGGCATCTGCTTCGGCAACCAGATCCTCGGCCGCGCGCTCGGCTTCGGCACCTTCAAGCTGAAGTACGGCCACCGCGGCGTCAATCAGCCCGTGCAGGACCGCGTCACGGGCAAGGTCGAGGTCACCGCGCACAACCACGGCTTCGCCGTCGACGCGCCGCTGGAGACGGTCAGCGAGACCCCGTACGGGCGAGCCGAGGTCTCCCACGTCTGTCTCAACGACAACGTGGTCGAGGGCCTGCGGCTGCTGGACAGGCCCGCCTTCAGCGTCCAGTACCACCCCGAGGCGGCGGCGGGACCCCACGACGCCTCCTACCTCTTCGACCGCTTCGTCGCACTCATGAGCGACGAACAGCACGGCAGCACACAGCACATGGAGGGCCAGCGTGCCTAAGCGCACCGACATCCAGTCCGTTCTGGTGATCGGCTCCGGCCCGATCGTCATCGGTCAGGCCGCCGAGTTCGACTACTCCGGAACGCAGGCCTGCCGGGTGCTCAAGGCCGAGGGCCTGCGCGTCATCCTGGTCAACTCCAACCCGGCCACGATCATGACCGACCCGGAGATCGCCGACGCCACGTACGTGGAGCCGATCACGCCGGAGTTCGTCGAGAAGATCATCGCCAAGGAGCGCCCGGACACCCTGTTGCCCACTCTCGGCGGCCAGACCGCGCTGAACACCGCGATCTCGCTGCACGAGGCCGGCACGCTGACGAAGTACGGCGTGGAGCTGATCGGCGCCAACGTCGAGGCGATCCACAAGGGCGAGGACCGCGACCTGTTCAAGGACGTGGTCGCCGCCGTCCGCGCCCGTACCGGGCACGGCGAGTCCGCCCGCTCGGTCATCTGCCACTCCATGGACGAGGTATTGGCCGGGGTCGGCGAGCTGGGCGGTTACCCGGTCGTCGTGCGCCCCTCCTTCACCATGGGCGGCGCCGGCTCCGGCTTCGCGCACGACGAGGAGGAGCTGCGCCGGATCGCCGGACAGGGCCTGACTCTCTCGCCGACCACCGAGGTGCTGCTGGAAGAGTCCATCCTGGGCTGGAAGGAGTACGAGCTGGAGCTGATGCGCGACAAGCACGACAACGTCGTGGTCGTCTGCTCCATCGAGAACTTCGACCCGATGGGCGTGCACACCGGCGACTCCATCACCGTCGCGCCCGCGATGACGCTCACCGACCGCGAGTACCAGACGCTGCGGGACATCGGCATCGCCGTCATCCGCGAGGTCGGCGTCGACACCGGCGGCTGCAACATCCAGTTCGCCGTCGACCCGGCCGACGGGCGGGTCGTCGTCATCGAGATGAACCCCCGCGTCTCTCGCTCCTCCGCGCTCGCCTCCAAGGCCACCGGCTTCCCCATCGCGAAGATCGCGGCGAAGCTGGCCGTCGGCTACACACTGGACGAGATCCCCAACGACATCACGGAGAAGACCCCGGCGTCCTTCGAGCCCAGCCTCGACTACGTCGTGGTCAAGGCACCACGGTTCGCCTTCGAGAAGTTCACCGGCGCGGACGACACCCTCACCACCACCATGAAGTCGGTGGGCGAGGCGATGGCGATCGGCCGTAACTTCCCCGAGGCGCTGAACAAGGCGCTGCGTTCGCTGGAGAAGAAGGACAGCCAGTTCGACTTCGTCACCCCCGCCGGTGACAAGGCGGCGCTGCTGGAGCGGGCCGCCCGGCCGACCGACGGCCGTATCCAGACCGTCATGGCCGCCATCCGGGCGGGGGCCACCCAGCAGGAGGTCTTCGACGCCACGAAGATCGACCCCTGGTTCACCGACCAGCTCTTCCTGATCAACGAGGTCGCCGAAGAGGTCGCCGCGGCGCCCGAACTGAGTCACGGGCTGCTGGCCGAGGCCAAGCGGCACGGCTTCTCCGACGCCCAGATCGCCGCCCTGCGCTCGCTGCGCGAGGACGTCGTACGCGAGGTACGGCACGCCCTGGGCATCCGGCCGGTCTTCAAGACGGTCGACACCTGCGCCGCCGAATTCGCCGCCCGTACGCCCTACTTCTACTCCTCCTACGACGAGGAGAGCGAGGTCGCCCCGCGCGAGAAGCCGGCGGTGATCATTCTCGGCTCGGGTCCCAACCGCATCGGCCAGGGCATCGAGTTCGACTACTCCTGCGTGCACGCCTCCTTCGCGCTCGGCGAGGCGGGCTACGAGACCGTGATGGTCAACTGCAACCCGGAGACCGTCTCCACCGACTACGACACCTCCGACCGGCTCTAGTTCGAGCCGCTCACCCTGGAGGACGTGCTGGAGATCGTGCACGCCGAGAAGGCGGCCGGGCCCGTCGCGGGCGTCCTCGTCCAGCTCGGCGGCCAGACACCGCTGGGCCTCGCCCAGGCGCTCAAGG
>NZ_JBOHCV010000208.1:0-2731 GCF_050698815.1 Streptomyces sp. | reverse complement strand
GCTCACCGGGCTGGGCGGGTCCGCGACGGCCGCGGCGCCCGCCGCCGGCGGACTGCTGGGCCTGGCGGCGGGCGGCTGCGCACTGATCGGACTGCGGGTGGCCAGCTACGACTACCCGTCGCGCTTCGTCCACCTGACGGCGGGCGTGGCCCTGCCACTGACCTTGGCGGCACCGGCCATCTATCTGTTCGGCAGAACCGTCGCCTGACGAGCGCTCACGTTAGGCTCGCGGCATCCGAGCCGAGCATGGGGGAACCACGCAGATGCGCGCACTACGCAAAGGGCTCATCGTCCTGTTCGTCCTCGCGGTGCTGTTCATCGCCGCCGACCGGGTCGCACTCCTGGTCGCGGAGGGCGAGGCGGCCGAGCGGATAAAGAAGGCCGAGGGCGTGTCCTCCACCGCCGACACCTCCATCGACATCAAAGGGTTCCCCTTCCTCACCCAGGTCGCCGCGAAGGAGCTGGAGCAGGTCGACGCGGAGCTGAGCGGCATGACGACGAAGGCGGGCGACGAGCAGCTGACGGTCACCCGCGTCGACGCCCGGCTCCGGCACGTACGCCTCAGCGGGAACTACTCCTCCGCCGTCGCCGATCAGGCCACCGGCACGGCGCTCATCTCCTACGACGATCTGACGAAGGCCGCACAGGACGGCGTGCGCGTGAGCTGGGGCGGCAAGGACGAGCGCGGCAAGGGCCGGGTCAAGGTGAGCGCCAGCATCACGCTGCTGGGCCAGACCTTCAAGCGCAGCGTCACCAGCTCGGTCAGCGTTTCCGGCGGTGACACGGTGAAACTGCGTGCCGACAAGGTGCCGGGCGGTAGCATCCCGGGCCTCGAGGACACGATCCGCGGAAAGATCGACTTCACCCGCGAGATCAGCGGGCTGCCCGCCGGGCTGGAGCTGGAGAAGGTCGTCGCCACCAAGAAGGGCGTCGAACTGTCCGTACGCGGCAGGGGTGTCGAGCTGGGAGGCTGAGTCGGAGCCGCTGTCCCGCTCCAGGCGCGCGATCCCCCACGCCCGACGTCCCACTCCACGAGACGGCGGCGTCCGCAGACCAGGCATCCCCGGCCGTCGGCGTCCTCCCCGGCACCTTCGCACGCGCCCCGCGCGCACCATGAATCCCACATCCCGAACGAGACCGTCTCACTATATGGATCTGCGGTGACATGAGCCCTCCCGCGTCCTTACGATCGACCCCATGAAGCGACAGGCGGACCTCACGAAGCGACGTGCAGTCGACCTGTGCCGCGTCGCCGCCATGCTCTGTCGCACTCACTCCTGACGGCTGCCGCTCCGTCGTCCCGGCCGCACCGCCCCGCCCCCCCGGAGCCCGAGCGGCCGGTGACACCCGCCGGGCCCACCGGCCCGGGCGGACTCCGGCAACCGCACCTCATCCCGGCCGTTCCGGCCCCCGCACGCACAGCGCCGTGCACGCGTGCCCCGGGCTTTTCCCCTGTACGTGCGCGCTCGCCCCATCCGTACCCTCCCCCACAGCTCCGCGTGGGAGGTGCCCCGACATCCGCAATCTGCCTCGGAGGAGAAACCATGAGCCGCAGTGACGTCCTCGTAGACGCCGACTGGGTCCAGGACCGCATCGAAGACCCCAAGACGGTGATCGTCGAGGTCGACGAGGACACCTCGGCCTATGAGAAGAACCACATCAGGAACGCCGTACGCATCGACTGGAAGCAGGACCTCCAAGACCCGGTGCGCCGTGACTTCGTCGACCAGGAGGGCTTCGAGAAGCTGCTCTCCGAGAAGGGCATCGGCAACGACGACACGGTCGTCCTCTACGGCGGCAACAACAACTGGTTCGCGGCCTACGCCTACTGGTACTTCAAGCTCTACGGCCACCAGGACGTGAAGCTGCTCGACGGCGGCCGCAAGAAGTGGGAGCTGGACTCCCGCGACCTGGTCGCCGAGGTGCCGAGCCGCGAGCGGACCGCGTACTCGGCCAAGCCGCAGGACCTGTCCATCCGTGCCTTCCGCGACGAGGTCGTCGACGCCATCGGCAGCAAGAACCTGGTGGACGTCCGCTCCCCCGACGAGTTCAGCGGCAAGCTGCTCGCCCCGGCGCACCTCCCGCAGGAGCAGTCCCAGCGCCCGGGCCACGTCCCCAGTGCCCGCAACATCCCGTGGTCGAAGTCTGCCAACGACGACGGCACCTTCAAGACGGACGACGAGCTGAAGGAGCTGTACGAGGGCGAGGGCGTGGACCTCGGCAAGGACACCATCGCCTACTGCCGCATCGGTGAGCGCTCCGCGCACAGCTGGTTCGTCCTGCACGAGCTGCTGGGCCAGCAGAACGTCAAGAACTACGACGGCTCCTGGACCGAGTACGGCTCGCTGGTCGGCGTACCCGTCGCCGTCGGCACCGAAGGCTGACCCGGCCGCCGGCCGGTCCTCCCCCGACCGAAGAGAACTGAAGGGAATCCCATGTGCGGAGCGAAGGCAGGCGGCCCGGACGCCGCCACCGTCAAGCCCGGTGAGACGACGATCCAGGGCAGCGTGACCCGCGGCGGCGAGCCCGTCACCGGCTACGTGCGTCTCCTGGACGCCACCGGCGAGTTCACCGCGGAGGTCCCGACCTCCGCCACCGGCCAGTTCCGCTTCTACGCGGCGGAGGGCACCTGGACCGTCCGTGCCCTGGTGCCGGGCGGCACGGCGGACCGTACGGTCGTCGCCGAGCAGGGCGGCCTGGCAGAGGTCGCCATCGCGGTGTGACAGTGCAC
>NZ_JBOHCV010000207.1:0-5707 GCF_050698815.1 Streptomyces sp. | reverse complement strand
GTGTGACACCGGGACCCGCCGCGCGCTGGTGGGCGGTCGGTTGCGGACAGCGTGCCCGACGCCGCGCCCGTGCGACCATTTCCCGCTGCGCCCACGCGCCCCTGCCGGGCCCCTACCATCGCGGCATGCCCGCCCCCCGCCGAAGCCTCCCTCTCCGGAACCTCGCCCTCGTCGTCGTGGGGCCGCTGCTGCTGGCCGGATTCGGGCTCGTACACCCGGGCGGGCTGCGGCCGTCCACGGCGGAAGCGTGGGCCGAGCTGCACATCTGGCTGATCCCGGTCTGGCCGCTGCTGGCGCTGGGCTTGATCGTGCCGCTGTACGGGCGGCGGCCCCGCCGGGACGCGGCGGGAGTGGCCACCGTCGTCGCGTGGGTCGCCGCCTTCGGCTACGCGACCTTCTACACCGGGCTCGACGCGGTCGCCGGGATCGCGGCGGGGCTCGCGGAACAGCACGGGGGTGCCCACCCCCGTACCGTCGTGAACCCCCTCTTCCACACCGGTGGCGCACTCGGCGAGGCGGGCGTCGTCTGCTTCGGCGTGGGCGTGATCGCCGCGTCCGTCGCGCTGTTCCTCCGGCACGGGGTGCGGGTGCTGCCGGGCGCGGGCGTGCTGCTGGTGTGCTGCTGGTCCTTCTACGACAGCCACATCTTCATGCCGCGCGGTGTCGTCACGATGCTGGGCTTCGCCCTGGGCTTCGCGCTCCTCGTTTGGGCGGCAGCAGCCCGGCGCGAGCCGTCCCGGCCCACCTCCCCCGCATCCTGAGGCGCACAGGCTCGCTACCCCTGCCCAGCATGACTTGCATTTGTGCAACTTGCATCAATGAAAGTATCTTCGATGCAAGTAATGCCCGGGACTTCAGCGAGGTGATGCCGCCGTGGACGGATTCGTCGGACGTCGAACCGAGCTCAGCCTTCTCGATGACCTGCTGATCCCCGTCCGATCCGGTGGGCGCAGCGGGCGACGGGGCCGTGCCGTGCTCATCCGAGGGCGACGACGTGTGGGCAAGTCCCGGCTGGTGGAGGAGTTCCTGGAGCGGTCCCGGCTGCCGCATGTCTTCTTCACCGCCATCGGCGGCTCCAAGGAGGAAGACCTCGCGGGCTTCACAGCCGAGCTTGCCGCCTCCACTCTCCCCGACGCCACGCGCTTCGCGGATTTCGCCGTCCCGCAAACCTGGGACGCGGCCCTGAGTCTGCTCGCCGGCGCACTGCCCACCGATGCGCCCAGCGTCGTCGTCCTCGACGAGATGCCCTACCTCGTGCGGCAGGACCCCAGCTTCGAAGGCGCGCTGCAGAAGGCGTTCGACCGGAAGCTCTCCAAGCTGCCCGTGCTGCTCATCCTCGTCGGCTCCGACCTGTCCACGATGGAGCAGCTGAACACCTACGGACGCCCCTTTTACCAGCGCGGTACCGAAATGATCGTCCCCCCGCTCAACCCCGCCGAGGTCGGCACGATGCTCGACCTGTCGCCGGCCGACGCCTTCGACGCCTACCTCGTCACGGGCGGACTCCCCCTGGTCCTGGAGGAATGGCCGCACGGCGCCGGGCTGTGGGACTACCTCGAACGAGCCCTGCGGCACCCCACCTCTGCCCTGCTCGTCAGCGGTGAGCGCACCCTGGCCGCCGAGTTCCCCACCGAAGCCCAGGCCCGTACGGTGCTGGGCGCCATCGGACACGGGGAGCGCACCTTCTCGCTGATCGGCCGGGCCGCCGGGGACCTCAACCCCGGCTCCGTGAAGCGTTCCCTGGAACTTCTCACCGCGCGCCGCGTCGTCGCCGCCGACGTACCGCTCTCCACCCGCCCCAGCCGCGAGACCCGTTACCGGATCGAAGACCCGTACCTGCGCTTCTGGCTCTCCTTCATCGGCCAGGCCATTTCCACGGTCGAACGCGGCCGTGGCGACCGCGTCGTCGCGTCGATCCGCACCAGCTGGACATCCTGGCGTGGCCGCGCCATCGAGCCGGTAATCCGCGACGCGCTCTGGCGCCTGGCCGACGACCGCCTCCCCGAACACACCGACACCATCGGCGGCTACTGGACCCGCACCAACGACCCCGAAATCGACATCGTCGGCGCCGACCGCTCCCCCATCGCCAAAAAGATCACGCTCGTCGGCTCGGTCAAGTGGGTGGAGAACAAGCCCTTCGACACCCGCGACCTCGCCCGCCTCATCACCCACTGCTCCCAGCTCCCCGGAGCAGACGACACCACGCCCCTGCTGGCCGTGACCCGCAGCGGCTGCACCG
The DNA here is from genome assembly GCF_050698815.1 of Streptomyces sp. GTDB lineage: Bacteria > Actinomycetota > Actinomycetes > Streptomycetales > Streptomycetaceae > Streptomyces. The sequence goes on along the minus strand of NZ_JBOHCV010000207.1, from coordinate 3,465 downwards.
CCGATGTCCCGCACCTCACTCCCGAGGACCTCATCGCGGCGTGGACGTGACTCGTCCAGTTCGGTGTGAGGCTCAACGTGCGGTGTCAACGCGCCAGCCTCAGCCGCGTGTTGTCTCCTCGCCGCATGGGCGGTCGCCTACGCGCGTTGCCGCGCCGGTCCCGGATCGCCCTGCGGGCGGCTGCTGTATCCGGCATCGCGTCTGGATCACAGCAGGTCGCCGGCCGGCAGGTGCGAACTGGTCAGGCGTGACGAGGGCGATGCTGCGGTGCCGTTGGTCAGCGCCGCTTGGACGATGCGGATGGCCTCGTTGGTGTCGATGCCGACGCTGGCGATGACGGCGGCGTACTCGGCGGCGGCGCGGCGTGCCCGTTCGCGTGCCTGCTCGCCGGCTGCGGAGACGAACGAGCCGGCCGGTCCGCGGGTCTCGATCAGCCCCGCTTCCTCCAGCTCCCGGTAGGCCCGGCCGACGGTGTTGACGGCCAGGCCGAGGTCTGCGGCCAGGCGGCGGATGGTCGGCAGCTGGGTGCCCACGGCCAGTGTGTGGTCCTGGATCTGCCGGGCGAGCTGGGCGCGGAGTTGCTCGAACGGCGGGATGGGCGAGGCCGAGTCGATGACGATCATCGGTTCACCGGGCGTTCGCGACGTGCCGCGCCACCGTTCCGTTCCGCGCGGTCCACACAGTGATCAGGGCGAGCGTGACGGCGCCCAGGGCGACGAAGACGATCCAGGCAGTGATCCACCAGCCAGGCGCGGCATCGAGCACCGACGCGACCGGCAGGCACCACACCACCGTTGGCGTGGTGGCGTCGCGGGCGTCCTCGACCCGCATGATGACGTCGGCGGTCAGCGAGACCTCGTCGTCGGCCACGACCGGGTGCGTAAGAATGTGGCGTAGCTGGACAACCATTCCGACCGCGACTCCGCACAGCCCGATGAGCAGGATCAGTGCCGCGTACCGCGCGGTGGAGTCCTGCACGGTCAGGGCACCGGTCGCCAGCACCATCGCGCCCGCGAACGTGACAACCGTGAACGCGGCACGCGGCCGGCCGAGCACGGTGCGCCAGCCGAGCCGGACCGGGTGGGCCGCCCGTCGCGGCAACATCGCGCCCGCCCGCCGGTCGACCCGCCGCACCCACCCGTCCAGCAGCGACTGGGCCAGCACCAACCCCACCACCAGCAACGTCAAGACCAGCAGCGACCAGTGCGGGTACGACCCGGACCCGTCAACCGCGGCGTCGGCAGGCTGGCCGACGGAGTAGATGAGGGCGACCGCGATGATGAACGCGGCCGGCAGGACAGCAGCGGCCAGACGGGTACGTTGCCGGGCCGCCAGACGCGTGGCCAGCAACGGTGTCGGCCGGACGTCGGCCAGGCCGTGCATGGCCAACCACACGCTGACCCGCTCTCTATCCGTCGGACGCATCGACTGGTCAGTCATCCGCCGACCTTCCTTCTGGTCCCATGGCCCATGTCTCAAGTCTTGTCTCAACATGGTGCGTCAAGCCTTGCGACAAGTCAACGGGACAGAGCGGCGGCGCCGATCCCAGGCCGGCCCCGTCCGCCAACGGCCACTGGTATGGCGACAGCCGGGCCACCGGCCTGCCCGCCGCACAGAACCTGCTCCCAAGACAGCAAAGAGTCCTCGTCAACAACGCTGACGAGGACTCTCACGGTGTACGACCTGTTCCGCTGATGGCAGCGGGACGGCGCGCGCCTCACGAGCGGCGCGGGAATCAGGGGCGGGTCATCGGTGGCTCAGCACGTTGACCACCCGGCCGTTGGGGTCACGGACGAAGAACCGGCGCACTCCCCACTCCTCATCCTGCAAGGGGTGCACGACCTCCGCGCCGCTCTCCCGCATCACCGCATAAACCGCATCCACATCGTCCACCTCAACACTCATGTCGGGCACGACCGGTGCGGTCTTGTCGTGGCTCATGAAGGTGACTTGCGCCGTGGGGTTGGAAGGAGAGGCGAGCGTCAGGACCCAGCCATGGTTCATGACCTCCTCGAACCCCAGGAGGCCGTAGAAGTCCCGGCTTTCGTCCATGGCCTCTGATCGGATGTCGGGCATGACCCGGCGGATGGACACAGGCAACTCCTGTCAACGGGCGAGAGCGAACGTGTCTCTGATTCTCTCCAGGGGCGCCTCGGGTGCTACCTGCTGTGCACGATCTGGATCAGATTGCCGCAGGTGTCGTCCAAGACCGCAGTGGTGACCGGGCCCATCTCCAGCGGCTCCTGAGTGAAGTGCACCCCGAGCTCGCGCAGCCGCTCGTACTCCGCACGTACGTCGTCAACGGCGAAGGCGGCGGCCGGGATACCGTCCTCGACCAACGCCGCCGTGTACGGCTTCACCGCCGGATGGCCGTTGGGCTCCAGCAGCAGTTCGGTCCCATCGGGATCCTCCGGCGAGACCACGGTCAGCCACCGGTCCTCGCCCAACGGGACTTCGGTCTTCTTCACGAAGCCCAGCACGTCCGTATAGAAGCGCAGGGCCTTTTCCTGGTCATCGACGAAGACACTCGACAGGTGGATCCTCATGGTGTGCTCCCCGGTGCATCGGGCCTGAGCCACCGGGTCACGATGAGCTCAAGGGGTTCGGTGTTCAGATCGTGGAATTTGTAGCGGCCCTGGCGCCGCGAACGGACCAGACCCGCGGATTCCAGGACGACCAGGTGCTGGCCGATCGCCTGCCGGGACAGCCCCAGACCATGTTTGGTCACCAGCCGCGTGCAGATCTCGAACAGGGTCTGGCCGTCCCGTTCCACCAGCTCATCAAGGATGCGCCGACGGGTGGGGTCGGCCAGTGCCTTGAAGATGTCCTCCGCCACAGCCGGCACGATAGGAAAGTGGCGACTTACCTGTCAAGCAGGTGCCCGGACGTTGCGTGATCGAAGAGACGACGGTGTCGCGGGCTCGCGAGCTGAACGTACGCGGCTCGCGGCTCCCGAACCTGGGCCCGGTGGGAACGGGGCGGGGTCCTGCACCGCCGCGTCACGGCGGCCCGCGACAGCGCGAGCGGGGCGCCTCGGCGCGGCAGCGACCGCCGAGGCGCCAACAACCTTCGGGGCAGACCCAGGTACCTGGTGCCGAGGCGTGACCGATGAGCGTCAGAGTGGGTTGAGGCGGGCCTTGAGCAGGCAGAACTCATTACCTTCGGGGTCGACTAGGACATGCCACTGCTCCTGCCCTGTCTGGCCGATGTCGGCCGGGCGCGCACCGAGCTTCAGAAGGCGTTCGAGCTCGGCGTCCTGATCGCGGTCGGTGGCGTTGACGTCGATGTGCAGCCGGGATTTCCCCTGCTCCGGCTCATCCTCCCGACTGAGGATGATCGTCGGCTGCGGACCGCCGAACCCTTCGCGCGGCCCGATCTCCACCGAGCCGTCGTCCTCGCGATCGAGCACGACGAAGTCCAGGACCTCGCACCAGAACCGCGCCAGCACCTCAGGGTCGCGGCAAC
>NZ_JBOHCV010000206.1:0-19001 GCF_050698815.1 Streptomyces sp. | reverse complement strand
GCCGGCGAGGAGACGCCGTCGACCAGGAGTCCGACGATGCCGGCCTCGTCGGCGGTCTCCCCGTAGCCGGTGAAGGCCGTGGTGCCGCTGCTGTCGGCGATCTGGCGGTACGCGGACAGGTCCGCGTGACCCTGCCGCTTGGACCGGGCGTCGGCCTTGGCGCGCTCGCGCTGCTCCGTCATCAGCCTGCGGAAGCCGGACTCGTCCACGGACAGGCCCTGTTCGGCGGCCATCTCCAGGGTGAGGTCGATGGGGAAGCCCCAGGTGTCGTGCAGCAGGAACGCCTTCTCACCGGGGAGGACCGTGCCACCCGCCGTCATGGTGTCGGTGACCGCGGCGTCCAGGATGTTGGTGCCCGCCCGCAGGGTCTTGAGGAAGGCGGCCTCCTCGGCCAGCGCGACCGTCTCGATGCGCCTGCGGTCCTCGGCCAGCTCCGGATACTGCGGGCCCATGGCCTTGATGACGGTGTCGGTCAGCTCGGCGACTGTGGCGCCGGCCGCGCCGAGCAGGCGCATGTTGCGGATGGCGCGGCGCATGATGCGGCGCAGCACGTAGCCGCGGCCCTCGTTGCCCGGGGTCACACCGTCGCCGATGAGCATGACGGCTGTGCGGATGTGGTCGGCGACCACGCGCAGCGAGATGTCGGACTGTTCGGCGGCGCCGTAGCGTACGCCGGACAGTTCGGTGGCCCTGTCGATGACCATGCGGGAGGTGTCGATCTCGTACATGTTGCGCACGCCCTGCAGGACCATCGCCAGCCGCTCGAAGCCGAGTCCGGTGTCGATGTTCTGGCTGGGCAGATCGCCGAGGATCGGATAGTCCTTGCCCTCGCCCGGACCGCGCTCGTACTGCATGAACACCAGGTTCCACAGCTCGACATAGCGCTCGTCGTTGACGGCGGGGCCGCCCTCGACGCCGAATTCGGGGCCACGGTCGTAGCTGATCTCCGAGCAGGGGCCACAGGGGCCGGGCACGCCCATGTCCCAGTAGTTCTCCTCCTTGCCGAGCCGCTGGACGCGCTCGGCCGGCACACCGACGACGTCGCGCCAGATGCGCTCGGCCTCGTCGTCCTCCTCGTAGACCGTGATCCACAGGCGCTCGGGGTCCAGGCCGTAACCCCCCTTGTCCTGCGGGGTGGTCATCAGCTCCCAGGCGTAGACGGCGGCGCCTTCCTTGAAGTAGTCGCCGAAGGAGAAGTTCCCGCACATCTGGAAGAAGGTGCCGTGCCGGGTGGTCTTGCCGACCTCCTCGATGTCCGGCGTGCGCACACACTTCTGCACGCTGGTGGCACGTGCGTAGGGCGGCTTGACCTCGCCCAGGAAGTACGGCTTGAAGGGAACCATGCCCGCCGGCACGAGCAGCAGCGTCGGGTCGTCCGCGATCAGTGACGCCGACGGCACGACGGTGTGCCCCCGCTCCTCGAAGAAGCGCAGCCAGCGGCGGCGGATTTCAGCCGACTCCATCAGTGGTCCTCATTCCGGTTCCGGTCGTGCGGATGTGTGCGGCCCTGCTGGCGCGGCTGGTGGGGAGCCCCCAACTCGGGCCTGCGGGCCTGCGAGGGAAGCCCGGGGTGGTCCGCCCCGGGCGGCGTGGTCAGGCCCAGCGCGTCGTTCAGTTCGGTCTCCCGCTGGGCCATTCCGGCGCGGACGTCGAGCGCGAAGTCCTTGAGGCGGTGGCCGGCGACGACCGCCTTGTCGGCGGCGCGCACCGCGAGCGCGTCGGGCGCGAGAGAGCGGATCTTGCGCTGGACCTTGGCGGTGGCCCAGACACCGGCGGCGGCGCCGGTGGTGAACCAGAAGGCACGGCGGAACATCAGTGGATCAGCCCTTCCCGCGCTTGCGTCCGCTTCGCCGGGCGGCGGGCAGAGTGCGGCTCAGGACCACCCTGCGCGGGGCCGGCGGTTCAGCGGAGCCGCTCTTCTTCCGTCCCAGCGCCCGTCGTACGCCGTACCCGAAGGCCGCGACCTTCACCAGCGGGCCGCCGAAGGTGGTGGAGACGGTGGAGGAGAGCGCGGACGCGTTGGAGGTGACCTCCTGGACGTCCGTCGCGATCGCGTCCACCCGGTCCAGTTGCGACTGGGCGGAGCGCACCGTCGCGGACGCCTCACCCAGCAGCGGAACCGCCTGCTCCGTCACGCCGGTCACCAGTTTGGTCGCCGCCTTGAGCGTCTGGGCGAGCCTCACCAGCACCACGGCGAGGAACGACACCAGAATCGCCCAGAAGACGGCCACCAGGAGACCGGCCACTTCTCCACCGGACACACTGCACCGCTTCCCTCGGGTCCTTACGGGTCGGCCGCCGGCCCCGGCCGCTCCTCGCTCCGGGAGCCGGCCCGCGGCGGCGGCGGATACCGACCTTATCGCGCCGGGAGGAGCCGCCCGTACCGCATTACGGGCGGGCGACAGGCCGACCGGGCAGGGCGGTTGGGCCGCGGCGGGTCTCAACCAGCCCTGCGGGAACGCGGCAGCCCGCCGTGCCGCCGCCGACGGCGGGAAGCCGACGGGGGGCAGGCGGGCTGTGCCGGGCTCAGCGTGCGTAGTACTCGATGACCATCTGCTCGTCGCAGATGACCGGAATCTCCTTGCGGTTGGGGTCCCGGTCCAGCCGGAAGGCGAGCGCCTCGAGGTTGACCTCGAGGTAGCGCGGCGTCTCCCCGTCGGGGGCGTAGCCGCCCTCGCGCGCGACCAGGAACGGGTGCTTGTTACGGCTGCGCTCGCGTACCCGCACCACGTCGTCCGGACGTACCCGGAAGGAGGGCTTGTCGACCTTCCGGTCGTTGACCGAGATGTGGCCGTGCACGACCATCTGACGGGCCTGGTAGACGGTGCGGGCCAGGCCGGAGCGCAGCACGAGGGCGTCCAGCCGGCGCTCGAGCTCGATGACGAGCGCGTCGCCGGTCTTGCCCTCCGCCTTACGGGCGCGGTCGTAGGCGCGCACCATCTGGCGCTCGCTGATGTCGTACTGGGCGCGGAGCCGCTGCTTCTCCAGCAGCCGGACCTTGTAGTCACTGGTCTGCTTGCGGCCCCGGCCGTGCTCTCCCGGCGGGTAGGGACGCTGCTCGAAGTACTTGACGGCCTTCGGGGTCAGCGCGATGCCGAGGGCACGCGACTTCTTGACCTTGGGACGCGACTGGTTCACCTTGAACGAACCTCCGTGTAAGTTAGGTGAGGCTTACCTTAGCGGAGGAGAACGCATGTTTCGACCTGGGAATCCCCTGCCCGGCACCGATGCCGGGCGAGGACAGCCGCGTCCCGTGGCAGACGCCCGACAGCCGAGTGCGGCCGAGCGCGTACGAACCCTCGCTGAATCCAGCGTATCCGCCGCGCTGACGGTTCCCGGCGCCCGGCCCCCGGAGCCCTCCCCACTCGGCCATGGCAGCCCCGAGGCCCGCGCCGTCACCCAGGACGGTGACGTGGTGCTTCTGGTCCCGGCCGCTTCGCCGGCGGCCCAGCTGGCGGTACACGCACAGGGCGACGAGGTGACGGCCGTGATGGAGATCACGGATGTGGCGCCGGTCGCGGTGCCCCATCGCGTGCGCGGCCGCGCCTGGCTCTCCGGGTGGCTCACGGCCGTACCGGAGGCTGAGCGCCCGGAGTGCGCGAGGCTCATCGCCGCGCGCCACCCGTACGGGCCGCCCGCCGCCGGCACGGCGTGGCTGCTGCTGCGGCTGGAGGTCGGCGAGGCGTACGTCGATGACCTGTGGGGCGCGGAAGCGGTGGAGCCCGACGACTTCGCGGCCGCCGTGCCCGATCCCCTCGCGCCGCATGAGACGGAGCTGCTCCAGCATCTGGCCGCCGCGCACGAGGACCAGCTGCGCGGACTGTGCGGGCTGGTCGGCGAGCCCGGTGCCCGGTGCGCTGCGGCGGGCGGCGGACGGGCGGTGCCGCTGGCCATGGACCGGCACGGAGTGCGGGTGCGTTTCTGCGACGTCGGCGGGGGAAGCGGAGACTGCTTCGACGCCCGCTTCGAGTTCCCTGAACCGGTCGGCGACGTCGCACAGCTGCGGCGGGCGATGCGGTTGCTCTTCGAGGCCGCCGCCGGATGACAGCGGTGCTCGGTCAGCGCTCCCCGGGCGGCGGGCCCGCGCCGCGCAGGCGCTCGCGCACCCGCTCGGCCACGTCCGCGTAGCGGGCCTCGGCACCGTAGCGCGTCGGCTCGTAGTAGCGCTTGCCGTGGATGGCGTCCGGGGCGTACTGCTGGGCGGCGATTCCGCCGGGGAGGTCGTGCGGATACTGATAGCCCTTGCCGTGGCCCAGCTTCGCGGAACCCTGGTAGTGGCTGTCCCGCAGATGCGGCGGCACCGGGCCGGCCAGCCCCGCCCGTACATCCGCCAGCGCCGCGTCGATGGCCACACAGGCGGCGTTCGACTTCGGGGCCAGGGCGAGCGCGACCACGGTCTGGCCAAGGGTGATGCGGGCCTCCGGAAACCCGATCATGGCGACCGCCTGAGCCGCGGCCACCGCAGTCTGCAGAGCCGTCGGGTCCGCCAGGCCGATGTCCTCGCTGGCGGAGATCATCAGCCGCCGCGCGATGAAGCGCGGGTCCTCCCCCGCCTCGACCATCCGGGCCAGATAGTGCAGCGCGGCATCCACGTCCGAGCCGCGGATGGACTTGATCAGCGCGCTCGCGACGTCGTAGTGCTGATCGCCGTCGCGGTCGTAGGAGACCGCGGCCCGGTCGACCGCCTCCTCCAGGGTGACCAGGGTGATCGCGGACTCGCCCTTCGCCAGCGCCGCGCCGGCGCCCGCCTCGAGCGCGGTCAGGGCGCGGCGGGCGTCGCCGCCCGCGATGCGCAGCAGGTGGTCCTCGGACTCCGTCGGCAGCGTCACCGCGCCGCCCAGGCCGCGGTCCTCCCCGACGGCGCGACGCAGCAGGGAACGCAGGTCCTCGTCGGTGAGCGGCTCCAGGGTGAGCAGCAGCGAGCGGGAGAGCAGCGGCGAGATCACCGAGAAGTACGGATTCTCGGTCGTCGCCGCGATCAGGGTGACCCAGCGGTTCTCCACCGCGGGCAGCAGGGAGTCCTGCTGGGCCTTGCTGAAGCGGTGGATCTCGTCCAGGAAGAGGACGGTGTCCTTGCTGTACGCACCGGAGGAGCGGCGGGCGCTCTCGATGACGGCGCGTACCTCCTTCACGCCCGCGGTGATCGCGGACAGCTCGACGAACCGTTTGTCCGTGGCCTGGCTGACGACATACGCGAGGGTGGTCTTGCCGGTGCCCGGCGGGCCCCACAGCAGCACCGAGGACGGCCCGGCCGGCCCGCCACCGGCCTCGCCGACGAGGCGGCGCAGCGGTGCGCCGGGGCGCAGCAGATGCCGCTGCCCCACGACGTCGTCCAGGGTGCGCGGGCGCATCCGTACGGCCAGCGGGCTGGCGGACGGGTCCTGCGCCTGGCGTTCCTCCGCGGCCGCGGTGAACAGGTCGGGTTCCACGCGGGAAACCCTAAGTCACGGGTATGACAGGACCTCCGGGCGGCCCGGGACAGCGGTTCAGCTGGTCCAGAAGTTCCACCAGCGGGTCAGGATCAGCATGCCGATGATCCCGATGTGCAACACCGGCAGCACCCAGGGGAATTCGTCGAGGAAGCCGCGTACGGAAGCGGGCGCGGGCAGGAAGCCGTGCCGGACGTTGTGCGCCGTGACGTACCAGAACATCACGATGGTCGCGACCCACGCGAGGCAGCACCACAGGCACAGGGCGCTGATGTTGTACAGCGACTGGTACATGAGCCACATACAGAAACCGACGCCGAACAGGGTGCCCGCGTTGAAGGTGAGCCAGTACCAGCGCGGGAAGCGGGCACCGGCGAGCAGACTCGTCCCCACGCAGATGACGACGGCGTACGCGACCAGCCCGATCATCGGGTTCGGCACCCCGAACGCGGCGGCCTGCTCGCTCTCCATGACGCTGCCGCAGGAGACGATCGGGTTGAGGCTGCACGCGGGGTCGAAGTCCGGGTCCTCGAGCAGCTTGAACTTGTCGAGGGTGATCACCCAGGCGGCGAGCAGCCCGGCGGCCCCGGTGATCACCAGCATCCAGGCGAAGGCACGGCCGGCGCCGACGGCCCCCCCGGAGGGCTCGTCCGCGTCCGTATGCGCGTGGTCGAGGGATGCCGTCGTGGTCATAGCGCTGTGTATCCCGTCATCCGGTGGTGTGCTGCCCCCCATGTGCCGCTCATTGTGCACCAAGGGGCAGGCTGTCAGCGGAGTTTCGTCGCCACCTCGGCCACCACACGATCGAGTGGCACGGCGGTCTGCTCCCCGCTTTCGAGGTCCTTGAGCTGGGCCACTCCCGCCACCAGATCCCGCTCGCCGGCCAGCAGCGCATAGCGGGCACCGGAGCGGTCGGCCGACTTCATGGCGTTCTTCATGCCCTTGCCGCCGTAGGCGAAATCGGCGGCGACGCCTTCCCGGCGCAGCGCGGTGACCACACGAAAGAGTGCACGCCGTGCCTCCTCGCCGATCGGCACCGCGAACACCTCTGTGACGGGCGGCAGTTCGGGCTCGACCCCCTCGGCGTCCAGGGCGAGCACCGTCCGGTCCACGCCCAGCGCCCAGCCCACCGAGGGCAGCGGGGGGCCGCCGAGCATCTCGGACAGGCCGTCGTAGCGCCCGCCGCCGCCTACCGCGGACTGCGAGCCGAGGCCGTCGTGGACGAACTCGAAGGTGGTACGCGTGTAGTAGTCCAGGCCGCGCACCAGCCGGGGGTCGTCCTCGTAGGCGACGTCCGCCTCGGTGAGCAGCTCCCGCACCTGCTCGTGGTAGGACTTGCACGCCTCGCACAGGTGGTCACGCATCATCGGCGCACCCGCCAGCTGGCGCTGCACGCCCTCCCGCTTGTCGTCCAGCACCCGCAGCGGGTTGATCTCGACGCGCCGGCGGGTGTCCTCGTCCAGGTCGAGCCGGCGCAGGAAGTCCTGCAGTGCCGCGCGGTAGACGGGGCGGCACTCCTTGTCGCCCAGCGAGTTGAGAAGCAGCCGGAAGGAGCGCAGCCCCAGCGACCGGTAGGCGTCGTGCGCGAGAATGATCAACTCGGCGTCGAGCGAGGGGTCCTCGGCTCCGATCGCCTCGGCGCCGACCTGCGAGAAGTGCCGGTAGCGGCCCTTCTGCGGGCGCTCGTAGCGGTAGTAGGAACCCGAGTACCACAGCTTCACCGGGAGGTTGCCGCTCTTGTGCAGGTTCGCCTCCAGCGCCGCGCGCAGCACGGAGGCGGTGCCCTCGGGGCGCAGTGCGAGTTCGTCGCCGCCCTTGGTGGTGAGGGTGTACATCTCCTTTGTCACGATGTCCGTGGACTCGCCGACACCGCGCGCGAACAGCTCGACCTGCTCGAAGCCGGGCGTCTCGGTGTAGCCGTAGCCGGCGCGCCGCAGCGGCGCGGACAGCGCTTCCCGCACCGCGAGGAAGACCGCGGACTGGGGCGGGTTCAGGTCGTAGGTGCCCTTGGGGGCCTTGAAGGTGCTCACGGAAGGTCTCGTCACATTCCTCGTCGCGGGGCGGCGCTCGTACTGCCGCCGCCCGGCCCGGCGGCCACCTGCCTCAGGAACGGGTTGGTGGCGCGCTCTTGGCCGATGGTCGTCTGGGGGCCATGGCCCGAGAGCACCACGGTCTCCTCCTCCAGCGGCAGGCACACACGTGCCAGCGACCGCAGGATCTCCTCGTGATCGCCCCCGGGCAGGTCGGTACGTCCGATGGAGCCGGCGAACAACAGGTCGCCCGAGAAGAACACAGGCGGTACGTCAGCCTGTTCGGGCATCCCGAAGGTCACCGACCCCTTGGTATGGCCCGGCGCGTGCGCGACGGTCAGCTCCAGACCGGCCAGCCGCAGCGTGGCTCCGTCGGTGAGCTCCTCGACGTCGTCCGGCTCGCCCACGGTCAGCTCGCCCATCAGCGGCTGCCCGATGCTGCGGCCCAGCGCCTTCTCCGGGTCGCTCATCATGTACCGGTCGGCGGGGTGGATCCAGGCGGGCACGTCGTGCGCTCCGCACACCGGCACGACCGAGGCGACATGATCGATATGGCCGTGGGTCAGCACGACGGCGACCGGCTTCAGCCGGTGCTTGGCGACGGCCTCCGCGACGCCTTCGGTGGCCAGATGGCCCGGGTCGATGATCACGCACTCCTCGCCCGCGGCGGGGGCGACCAGATAACAATTGGTCCCCCAGGCCCCGGCGGGGAACCCGGCAACGAGCACGGTCGTCCTTCTGTCGTCCGGAAATCGGTCACGCACGGCGGTGCGCCGGTCTGGCAGGTCACAGCCTACCGGCGGCGGTGCGGGCGCGGCGAACCCGTATACGGTACGGGCCGGAGCCTGGTAGCTACGTACGCACGCACCCCCGACGCACGCACGGCCCGAAGAGGAGACGCCCCGTGGTCAGCAGTGATCAGCGCAGAAAGCAGCTCGCCCGCGAGAAGTACCTGCGCCAGCAGGAGCGACGAGCCGTCCGCCGGCGCCGGGCACGGGTGCGGAACGTGGCGATCGCCGGCGTCGTCGCGCTGGTGCTCGCCGCCGGCGCGGCCTATGCCGCCAGCGGCGGGCTGAACGGCGACGAGAAGAAGCGGAACGACGCCTCGGACGACCGGGCGAAACCCTCTCCCAGCAGCAAGGCCCCCGACCCCTGCGACAAGCCCGCCAAGGGCAAGCCGAACGGCAAGCAGTGGAAGAAGGAGCCGAAGCAGGCCGTCGAGGAGTCGGCCACGTACGCGATGACGCTGCGCACGACGTGCGGTGACATCGGTTTCGAGATGGACGCGGCCAAGACGCCGCACACCGCCAACTCCTTCCGTTTCCTGGCCGGTGAGAAGTTCTTCGACCACACCAAGTGCCACCGGCTGGTCGACCAGGGCATCCATGTGCTGCAGTGCGGAGATCCCTCGGGCACCGGTCAGGGCGGCCCCGGCTACACCCTCCCGGACGAGAATCTGAAGGACTCACGGCTCAAGGGGGGCACGTATCCGGCCGGGACGGTCGCGATGGCCAACAAGTACAACGCCCAGACCAAGAAGGGCCGGGACTCCGGCGGCAGCCAGTTCTTCCTCGTCTTCAAGGACAGCAGGCTGCCCGCGGACTACACGCCGTTCGGCAGGATCACCGACGGTATGGATGTGCTGAAGAAGATCGCCAAGGCCGGTTCGACCCCGGACCCGCAGACGCAGAACACCCCGCCCAACGCCACCGTGGTGATCAACCGGGCCACCGTGCGGGAGTCCTGACCGGCGGCGCTGCCGCGGGACCGCCTTCCGGGCTGTCTTCTCAGGGCTGTGCCCCCGGGCCGGCGGAGCGTTCGGAATTTCGCTCCGGCCGCATGCGGACAGCGTGGGCGCCGGTCACCTATCTTTGGCTCTGACGAGAACTGTGGACGATGCCGGGTGCCCTGCGCGCCCCCGGGCATCATGTGGAGGAGGCGCTGTGAGCAGCGACCCGTGGGGCCGCGTCGATGAGACGGGGACCGTGTACGTGCGTACGGCCGACGGCGAGCAGATCGTCGGATCGTGGCAGGCAGGCTCCCCCGAGGAGGCACTGGCCTACTTCACGCGCAAGTACGAGGGCCTGGTCGTGGAGATCGGCCTCCTGGAACGCCGGGTGAAGAGCACCGATCTGTCCGCCAAGGACGCGACGACGGCCATCGTCCACCTGCGGGAGCAGGTGGACGCCCATCACGCCGTCGGTGATCTGGACGCGCTGCGCAAGCGGCTCGACGCGCTGACGGTGACGGTCGAGCAACGCCGCGAGGAGCGCAAGGCGGAGAAGGCCCAACAGAACGTGCAGGCACGCCAGTCCAAGGAGGCGCTGGTCACCGAGGCGGAGGAGCTCGCGCAGAGCGAGCAGTGGCGGGCCGCCGGTGAACGGCTGCGTGCTCTGGTGGACGCCTGGAAGGGACTCCCCCGACTCGACCGCAAGACGGACGACGAGCTGTGGCACCGCTTCTCGCACGCCCGCTCGGCCTTCTCCAAGCGCCGCAAGGCCCACTTCGCGCAGCTGGACTCACAGCGCGAGGAGGCGCGGCAGCGCAAGGAGAAGCTGGTGGCGGAGGCGGAGTCGCTCTCCGGCTCCCGCGAGTGGGGTCCGACCGCGGCCAAGTACCGCGACCTGATGCAGGAGTGGAAGGCCGCGGGCCGCGCGCAGCGGGAGCACGAGGACGATCTGTGGCACCGCTTCCGCGGCGCGCAGGACGTCTTCTTCCAGGCCCGCAGCGAGGTGTTCGCCGAACGCGACACCGAGCAGCGGGAGAACCTGACCCGCAAGGAGGAGCTGGCCGTCGAGGCCGAGAAGCTGCTCCCCGTCACGGACCTGAAGGCGGCCCGCGCCGCCTTCCGCGCCCTGAACGAACGCTGGGACGCCATCGGGCATGTGCCGCGCGATGCCCGGCCGAAGATCGAGGGCCGGATGCACACGGTGGAGCGGGCGATCCAGGAGGTCGAGGAGGCCGAGTGGCGCCGCAGCAACCCGGAGGCGCGGGCGCGGGCGGCGGGCCTGACCGGACAGCTCCAGGACGCGGTCGACAAGCTGCGCGGCCAGGCCGAGAAGGCCCGGGCGGCGGGGAACACCGCGAAGGCGGAGAAGCTGGAGAAGGAGCTGGCAGGCCGCCAGGAGCTGCTGGACCAGGCGCTCAAGGGACTGCACGAGTTCGGCGGTTGACCCACCCCGCGGGGCAGACGGGCCGCGGGCGGACGTCCGCGGCCTGCGGCCTTCGGCTCAGGAGGGCCTGCGGGCCGACGTCACCCGGTAGACGTCGTAGACGCCCTCCACGCCGCGTACCGCCTTCAGCACGTGGCCCAGGTGCTTGGGGTCGCCCATCTCGAAGGTGAAGCGGGAGGTGGCGACCCGGTCGCGGGAGGTCTGCACGGCGGCGGAGAGAATGTTGACGTGCTGGTCGGAGAGGATCCGGGTGACGTCCGACAGCAGCCGGGAGCGGTCCAGCGCCTCGACCTGGATGGCGACCAGGAAGACCGATGACTGGCTCGGCGCCCACTCGACGTCGATGATGCGCTCCGGCTCCTTGGTCAGCGAGTCGACGTTGACACAGTCGGTGCGGTGCACCGATACGCCGTTGCCCCGGGTGACGAAGCCGATGATGGGGTCACCGGGCACGGGCGTGCAGCAGCGGGCCAGCTTGACCCAGACGTCGTCGACACCCTTGACGACCACGCCCGGGTCGGAGTTCGCACGCCGCTTGGTGCGGCTGCGGGTGGCGGGCATGGGCGCCGCGGTCTCGGCCAGGTCCTCGTTGGCGGCGTCCTCACCGCCGAGGGCCTGGACCAGCTTCTGCACCACGCTCTGCGCGGACATGTGGCCCTCGCCGATGGCGGCGTAGAGGGCGGAGATGTCGGCGTAGCGCATCTCGTGGGCGAGGGTGACCATGGAGTCGCCGGTGAGGATGCGCTGGATCGGCAGGTTCTGCTTGCGCATCGCGCGGGCGATGGAGTCCTTGCCCTGCTCGATGGCCTCGTCGCGGCGTTCCTTGGTGAACCAGGCGCGGATCTTGTTACGGGCGCGGGGCGACTTGACGAAGCCGAGCCAGTCCCGGGAGGGCCCGGCGCCGGTGGCCTTGGAGGTGAAGACCTCGATGGTGTCACCGTTGTCGAGAGTCGATTCCAGCGGCACCAGCCGGCCGTTGACGCGGGCGCCGATGGTGCGGTGGCCGACCTCGGTGTGAACCGCGTAGGCGAAGTCGACCGACGTTGCTCCGGCGGGGAGGGCGATGACGTCGCCCTTCGGTGTGAAGACGAAGACCTCGTTACGGGAGAGGTCGAAACGCAGCGACTCCAGGAACTCGCCCGGGTCCTCGGTCTCCTTCTGCCAGTCGAGCAGCTGGCGCAGCCAGGACATGTCGTTGACGTGGTCGTCGCCCTTGCCCGCGCTCTTGGGCACGTCCGTACGCACCTTCGAGGTGCCCGCGACGGCCTGCTGCTTGTACTTCCAGTGCGCGGCGATGCCGTACTCGGCGCGGCGGTGCATGTCGAAGCTTCGGATCTGCAGTTCGACCGGCTTGCCACCGGGGCCGATGACCGTCGTGTGCAACGACTGGTACATGTTGAACTTGGGCATCGCGATGTAGTCCTTGAACCGGCCGGGCACCGGGTTCCAGCGGGCGTGCACGGTGCCCAGCGCCGCGTAGCAGTCGCGGACGGTGTCGACCAGGACGCGGATACCCACCAGGTCGTAGATCTCGGCGAAGTCGCGGCCGCGGACGATCATCTTCTGGTAGACGCTGTAGTAGTGCTTCGGCCGCCCGGTGACGGTCGCCTTGATACGGGCGGCACGCAGGTCGGACTGGACCTCGTCGGTGACGACGGCCAGATACTCGTCCCGCTTCGGCGCCCGCTCGGCGACCAGCCGCACGATCTCGTCGTACATCTTGGGGTAGAGGATCGCGAAGGCGAGGTCCTCCAGCTCCCACTTGATGGTGTTCATGCCCAGCCGGTGGGCGAGCGGGGCGAAGATCTCCAGGGTCTCGCGGGCCTTCTGCTCCTGCTTCTCCCGCTTCAGATAGCGCATGGTGCGCATGTTGTGCAGCCGGTCGGCGAGCTTGATGACCAGCACCCGCGGGTCCCTCGCCATGGCCACGACCATCTTGCGCACGGTCTCGGCCTGCGCCGCCTCGCCGAACTTGACCTTGTCCAGCTTGGTGACGCCGTCGACGAGCAGGGCGACCTGGTCGCCGAAGTCGCGTCGCAGGGTGTCCAGCCCGTACTCGGTGTCCTCGACGGTGTCGTGCAGCAGGCCGGCCATGAGTGTCGCCGGGTCCATGCCCAGTTCGGCGAGGATCGTGGTCACGGCGAGCGGGTGCGTGATGTAGGGGTCGCCGCTCTTGCGCTTCTGGCCACGGTGCCAGCGCTCGGCGACCTGGTAGGCGTGCTCGATCTGGCGGAGCGTCGCCGATTCGATCTTCGCGTCGTTGCCGCGCACGATCCGCAGCAGCGGTTCCAGTACCGGGTTGAAGGGGCTGGAGCGCTGCACCCCGAGGCGGGCCAGCCGGGCGCGCACGCGGTTGGAGGAGCCGGAGCGGCCAGAGACACCGGAGACGGCGCGGTCGGGCGCGACGCGCTCGCCCTGCCCCTTGTCGGCGCCGTCGGCCTTTTCGGTCTTCCCGCTCTTGTCGGGCTTCTCGGCCTTGACCGTCCTGCCGGTCTTCTCGGGCGCCCTCGCCGCGGGTCCGGCCGCGCCGCCGGGCCCGCCCGGCCCGGCGTTCTGGCGCTGTGCGGCGGTAAGCGGCTGGGCCTCGTCTGGCAAGAGCACTCCTCGGTGGACCCCAGGTGGGACTGCCATGGTATCGACCCCGGTCGCTACCCTGCCCACGGCCGTCGGCGGGCACGACGGAGGCGGTCACCCTGGTCTCTCAGGAGAACGTACCGGGTGACCGCCTTATGCCGGCGCCTCGTCGTCAGACCGTGACCAAGGCGTCCAAGGGTGCGTCCCGCAGGGCGGGCGCCAGGCGGTCGCGGCCGCCGAGGAAGCCGAGCTCCAGCAGGACCGCGAGGCCCGCGACGTGGGCCCCGGCCCGCCTGATCAGCTCCAGGGACGCCTCGGCGGTGCCGCCGGTGGCCAGCACATCGTCGATGATCAGCACCCGGTCGTCCGCGGTCAGGTCCTCGGCGTGCACCTCGATCTCGGCACTGCCGTACTCCAGGTCGTAGGACTGGGAGAGGGTGGCGCCGGGAAGCTTGCCGGCCTTGCGCACGGGGATGAAGCCGAGACCGGCCCGTACGGCCGCCGGAGCGGCGAGGATGAAGCCGCGGGCCTCCAGGCCGACGACCTTGGTGGCACCGCGCTCGGCGCAGATCCGCGCGAGCGAGTCGGTGAGGGCCGTGAACGCGACGGGGTCGGCGAGCAGCGGCGTGATGTCCTTGAACATCACGCCGGACTGCGGATAGTCGGCCACATCACGGATGCGGCCGACCAGCAGCTCCCGCACCTCGGCGGAGACCGTTATTGCTGACTCGGTGACCTCGTTCACCCCGCTCACCTGCGCTTTCCGGACGGGCGGCCATGGCCTCGGCCGCGCGAGGAGGCCTGTCGGCGCTGTCCCCGGCCGGCTCCGGGCTCCCGCTGCCCTCGTGGCCCGACGACGCCGGCGCCAGATGTGTCCCCGCCGTCCGGGTCGTCCGGGTCCGCCACCACCGCACCACCGGGACCTGCGCCCTGGCCCTGCGGATCGTCCTGCGGCCCGTATCCGTCCTGGTCATCGCGCTCCTCGGCCTTGAGCCGCTTGGCGCGCACCCGCTTGGCCAGCGCCTTCATCTGCGGCTCGCGCTCCTTGAAGTCCGCGACCAGCGGGGTCGCGATGAAGATCGAGGAGTACGCACCGGCCGCGAGGCCGACGAAGAGGGACAGGGCGATGTCGTTGAGCATGCCGCCGCCCAGCAGACCGCCGCCGATGAAGAGCAGTCCGGCGACCGGCAGCAGCGCCACGACCGTGGTGTTGATGGAGCGCACCAGGGTCGAGTTGATGCTGCGGTTGGCGATCTCGCTGTAGGTGAAACGGGTCTGTTTGGTGACGCCCCGGCTGCCCTCCCGCAGACCGTCGAAGACGACGACGGTGTCGTAGAGCGAATAACCGAGAATGGTCAGCAGGCCGATGACGGTGCCGGGCGTGACCTCGAAACCGACGAGCGAGTAGATGCCGACGGTGATGGTGAGGTCGTGGATCAGCGCGATCAGCGCGGCGAGTGCCATCCGCCACTCGAAGGCGATGGCCAGATAGATCACCACGAGGACCATGAAGATCCCCAGGCCCAGCCATGCCTTGCTCGCGATCTGCTCACCCCAGCTGGGACCGACCAGCTGGGTGTCGATGTCGTTGGGATCGACCTTGAGGTCGCCCGCGACCTTCTCCTTGACCTCGGTGGAGCGGTCGGTGTCCAGGCCGGCGATCTGGATCCGCATGCCGCCGTTGCCCAGCTGCTGGACGATGGCCTTCTCGCCGGAGGTCTTCTCCACGAGTTCGGTGGTGTGCTGAACGGAGGCGGAGGTCTTGGGCGTGGTGAGCACCGCGCCGCCCTCGAACTCGATGCCCATGTTCAGCCCGCGCACCGCGAGCCCGACGATGGCCGTGATCGTGATCAGGATGGAGACGCCGTACCAGAACTTCCGCTTGCCGATGAAGTCGTAGCCGACCTCGCCGCGGTAGAGCCGGGCACCGAGATTGCCGAGTCGCGACATCTCATGCCTCCTTCGGGTCGGTGCTGACGGGCGAGCGGCGACCGCCGCGAAGCGGCGGCTTGGCACCCAGCCTGGTCGGGTCCAGGCCCGACCAGGGGTGGCCACTGGAGAAGAAGCGCCGCTTCGCCAGCAGCGTCATCAGCGGTTTGGTGAAGAAGAAGACCACGACGACGTCCAGCAGCGTGGTGAGACCGAGCGTGAACGCGAAGCCCTGCACCTTTCCGACGGTGACGATGAAGAGCACCGCGGCGGCGAGGAACGAGACGAAGTCGGAGACCATGATCGTACGCC
Organism: Streptomyces sp.; assembly: GCF_050698815.1. Lineage (GTDB taxonomy): Bacteria > Actinomycetota > Actinomycetes > Streptomycetales > Streptomycetaceae > Streptomyces. The sequence continues at coordinate 3,554 of NZ_JBOHCV010000206.1, read as the reverse complement.
GGGCACGCGGCCAGCCCCGCTCGACGGCGGGCCGCAGCGTACGGCCCTCGCGGATCTCGTCCCGGATGCGTTCGAAATAGACGATGAAGGAGTCGGCCGTGATGCCGATGGCCACGATCGCGCCGCAGACGGCCGGGAGGTTCAGCGCGAAGCCGATGGCGGGGCCGAGCAGCGACATGAGCGTGTACGTGAGAACGGCGGAGACGATGAGGCTGAGGATCGCGATGAGGGACAGCCCGCGGTAGTACGCCACCAGATAGATGATCACCAGCGCGAGGCCGATGCCGCCGGCGTAGAGGCCCGCCTTCAGCTGGTCGCTGCCGAGGGCGGCGGTCACGGTGGTGACGTCCGACTCCTCGAACGTGAGCGGCAGGGCGCCGTAGGAGAGGATGTTGCCCAGCTCCTCGGCCGATGTCTGGGTGAAACTGCCGGAGATCTCGGCGCTCCCGCCCAGCCGCTGGCTGACGGAGGGTGCGGAGACGACCTCGCCGTCGAGGGCGATCGCGAACTGGTTCTGCGGCTGCTGCTTCTTGGCCAGCTCACCCGTGGTCTTGCCGAAGTCGCTGGAGCCCTTGTCGTCGAACGACATCGTGACGATCCACTGGCCGCGGTCCTGGGCGAACTGCGCCTTGGCGTCGGAAACGTTCTTACCCTCGACGCCGACCGGGCCGAGCGCGTACTTGACCTTCTCCTCGGCGTCGCAGGCGACGATCGGGTCCTTCGACGTCTTGGCGGCGGCCTGTTCACTCGCCTTGGCACGCGCCGCCTTGCTGTTGCAGTCCAGCTTCTCCAGCTGCTTGGCGAGAGCGGGCGGCACACCGGGCGGCTGCTGTTGCTGCGGCGGCGCCGTGGGCGGTGTGGTGGGCTGCGTCGGCTTCGGGCTGGGCTTGTCGTCGGCCGTGGCCCGGAGACCGTCGGTCACCGCGCGGCCCTGGTTCCCCTTGTCCCCCTGCTCGCCGCCGGCCTTGGGCGAAGGTGAGGGCGAGGTGGGGGGCTGCTGTGGCTGCTTGGTGGTCGGCGCGTAGGTCAGCACCGGGCGGAAGGCCAGCTTGGCGGTGGTCCCGACCTGCTTCCGGGCCTGCTGTTCGTTGCTCCCCCGCGGGATGTTGGCGATGATGTGCCGGTCACCCTGGGTCTGGACCTCGGCCTCGGAGACACCCAGACCGTTGACCCGCCGCTCGATGATGCCGACGGCGGTCTTCATGTTGGTCTCGTTGATCGCGTTGGGCTTGCCCGGCTGGCTCTTGGCCTCAAGGGTGATGCTCGTACCGCCGGCGAGATCGATGCCCAGCCGGGGGGTGCTGTGACCGGAGAAGAACATCCCCCCGGTCAGCCCCACCATGGCCAGCAGGATCAGCGTCAGCGACCGCCATGGCTTCCCGTGCGCGCTGGAACCCCTGCGGCCCTTCTTCGGTGCTGCCACCTTCTCGTCTCTCCTGTCCCAACCGCCAGCGCCGGCCCAGGAGTCGAGACGGGCCGCCACGCGGCGCACAAAGTGGTCTGCGGACATGCTCCGCCGCCGGACCGGGTCAGTGGTCCGGCGGCGCCGACCTTACTTGGAGTCGGAGTCACCCTTGCGCTTGGTGTCCTTGGGCTGCGCGTCGTCCTCGGCCGGGGCGGTCTTCGCGTCCGCGCTCCCGGCGTCGGCGGAGCCGTCGGTCCCGGCCTTGCCGTCCGACGTGTCGGTCGACTTGCCGAGGTCGAGCTTGGACTCACCGGCGGTGTCGTCGTCCGAGGTCAGCGAGGAGGCGTCGTCGGGAACGACGGTGTCTTCGACGGGGACGTCGTCGGGCGCACCGTGGAGGATCCGCTCGTACTCCTCGTCCTCGAGCACGGCACCGACGGCGTTCTTGGCGTAGAGGGCGTGCGTGCCGGGTGCAACCTCGAGGAGGACCGTGTCATCGCGGATCTCCTTGACGGTGGCGTACATGCCCCCGATCGTCCGGATGCCGGTGCCGGGCTGCATCGCGTCACGCATGCTGGCGGCCTTGCGCTGCTTGTTCTTGGCGGACCGGGTCATCAGGAACATGGCACCGATGAGCACGATGAAGGGGAGGAGAGTAACGATATTCACGGCGGAAGCAGGTCCTTCGCACGACCGCGTCTCAGCGGCCTGGTATTCGGGGTGGGCGTGCCGTCCGAAAGGGATGGCATCGGCGGAGTCTAAGCGAGGCCCCGCCAATGGAACAACGTCAAGCATCGCACCGGGGTTCCTGCGCCTGCGACTCTCCGCGCCGTCACCCTCCAAACAGACCCTGTTGTCCGGATTTGCCAGAAAAGCCGGAATCACGCTGCGGCGGCCTCGCCAGTCCCAGGTGATCCCAGGCCGCGGGGGTGGCGACCCGGCCCCGCGGCGTACGGGCGAGCAGGCCCTCCCGTACGAGGAACGGCTCGGCCACTTCCTCCACCGTCTCCCGTTCCTCCCCCACCGCGACCGAGAGTGTCGAGAGGCCCACCGGGCCGCCGCCGAAGAGCTTGAGCAGGGCGCCGAGCACCGCGCGGTCGAGACGGTCCAGGCCGCGTTCGTCCACCTCGTAGACACCCAGGGCGCGGTGGGCGATCTCCCGGTCGATCACTCCGTCGGCCTTGACCTGGGCGTAGTCGCGCACCCTGCGCAGCAGGCGGTTGGCGATGCGGGGGGTGCCACGGGAGCGCCCGGCGATCTCGGCGGCCCCTTCGGCGTCCGTGTCCACCTCCAGCAGCCGGGCCGAGCGGTGGATGACCTGCTCCAACTCCCCCGGCTCGTAGAACTCCATGTGCGCGGTGAAACCGAACCGGTCGCGCAGCGGGGGCGGCAGCAGCCCGGCCCGGGTGGTGGCACCGACCAGGGTGAAGGGCGGCAGCTCGAGCGGAATGGCGGTGGCTCCCGGCCCCTTGCCGACGATCACGTCGACGCGGAAATCCTCCATCGCCATGTAGAGCATCTCCTCGGCGGGCCGTGACATCCGGTGGATCTCGTCGAGGAAGAGCACCTCGCCCTCCTGGAGGGAGGAGAGGATCGCGGCGAGGTCGCCGGCGTGCTGAATGGCCGGCCCGGAGGTGATCCTGATCGGTGCGCCCATCTCGGCCGCGATGATCATGGACAAGGTCGTCTTGCCGAGCCCCGGTGCACCGGAGAGCAGGACGTGGTCGGCCGTGCCGTTGCGCTGCCTGGCGGCTTTGAGCACGAGGTCGAGCTGCTCCCGCACCCTGGGCTGGCCGATGAACTCGCCCAGCTCCTTCGGCCGGAGCGCCGCCTCCACGGCACTCTCCTCGCTGTCGGCCTCCGCGCCGACGAGGCGGTCGGGGCCGTCCGGTGCGGCGTTCTCGCCGTGCTCGCCGTGCTCGCCGTACTCGCCGTTCACGCCGTACTCGTCCCTGCTCATGGCGCCCTTACCTCTGCTGCCGCTGCCTTGTGTCCGTGCGCTGCGCCGTGGTGCCGTACGGGCGGTTCAGCCACTCGCCTCTCACCGCGCCCGGTTCAGCGTCTGCAGCGCGGCGCGCAGCAGCTGCGGTACGGGCGGCTCGGCGCCGGCCGCCGCGGCGGCCTCGGCCTGCGGGGCTACGGCGGCGAC
>NZ_JBOHCV010000205.1:0-17233 GCF_050698815.1 Streptomyces sp. | reverse complement strand
TCGGCCTCGTTCAACAACATCCAGGCGCTGACGGAGCTGCTGCCGGGGACGCTGGTCGCGGACATGGTGGCGATTCTGGGGTCGTTCTTCTTCGTGGTCGGCGACATCGACAAGTAGCCGGGTCGGGTCGGCGGACGGCGGACGGCGGAGGTCACCTCGAGCTGCGCACCCCGTTGGTGGCGCTACGCGCCGCGGGCTTGGTGCCGGACGGCTTCTCGGACTCGGGCTCGGGCTCGGGCTCGGGCTCGGGCTCGGAGGCGGTCCCGGATTCGGGCTCGGGCTCGGAAGCCGGCTTGCCCGCAGACTCGGCCGCGGGCTTGGATCCGGCCGGTGGCTTCGGCTCGGCCGGTGGCTTGGATCCGGCCGGTGGCTTCGGCTCGGCCGGTGGCTTCGGCCTGACCCTGGGCTTCGGCCTGGGCTTCGGCTTCGGTGCGGTGCCCTCCTCCGGTGCCTGGGGGGACTTCGCCGGCTCCTCGGCCGCACGCGGTGCGGGAGGCTTGGGCTGGGCAGCCTTGGCGCGCCGCCGCTTCGGCTTGCCCGTGGCGGCCGCGCCGAAGAAGTCGAAGCCCCGGCTGCCCGGTTCCGCCGGGCCCCGCTGCGCTCCCCGCTCCTCCTGCTCCGCCTGTTCTTCCCGCTCCTCCTGCTCGCGCGCCCGGCGCCGTTCGTGCTCTTCGTGCTGCCGCGCGAGGTTCCGGCTCAGGGTCTTGAGCGCTTCCTTCGCCTGCAGATACGTGAGCGGTGTCGGCGCACCCGACGGCTGACGGTGGTCGGTGGCCGCCGTGCCGAGCGCCTTCGCCTGCCCGCCGGACTCGAGTTGCAGCTGCCGCCGCCCCTCCATCGCGCCCGCCCGCTCGGTCTCCGCGTGGGCGTAGCGGCGGAGCAGTTCGGCGTGTTCGTTGCGCAGCGCGGCCAGTTCGGTGCGCCTTTCCCGCAGCTGGCTCCGCAGCTTCTCGCGTGCCTCGCGGGCCTCCTCCAGCTCGCTCTCCAGCTCGGCCTGGTGCTCCTCGGCACGCCATTCGGTGCTCGACTGCTTGGCCTTCAGGTCACCGACGCGTCTGCCCGCCGCGCGGTCCCAGACCCGGAGCAGTACGGCGCCGCTCACGGCGGCGGCAGCGGCCGCGGCGGCGCAGCCGCGCAGCACCATCGTGTCCACGTCACCGGTGACCGGCCCGCCGACCAGCCAGGCGCCGCCCGCGCAGGCCAGCGCGGCGGCTGCGACGCTCGCCGGAGCGAGGAACCGGTGCAGGGGCGGCGAATGACGATGACGTCCACGGGGCATGGCCGGAATGTACCGTGCAAGGCTCGTTCCAGGCACCGCACTCAACGCATTGTTACGACGGCACAACCCGGCCGGGTGTGCCGTCGCCCCTCCCGGGCGGGCTCAGAGCAGGTTCTTGGACTTGAGGTATTCCGCCGCCACGTCCTTCGGCTTCTGCCGCTCCGCGTCGACCTTCCGGTTGAGGCCGACCAGGTCCTGCGTGGTGAGAACCCGCGTCAACTTGCCGAGCGCGGCGGCGATGCCCTTGTCCCCGCCCTGCTTCGCGTTGACGACGGGCAGCACGTTGTCGGCGTTCTGCAGGCCCTTGTCGTCCTTGAGCAGCACCAGGTCGAAGTCGCCCAGAGTGGCGTCGGTGGTCGTGGTCAGCACCAGCTGGTCGGTGCCGTCCTTGACGGCCTGCTTCGCCTGGGTGGTGCCGACACCCTTGGGGTCGAGGTCCGTGATGTCGATGCCGTACGTCTTCTCCAGGCCCGGGCGGCAGAAGGGCCGCTCCTCACACTCGTCACTGGCGGCCAGCTTGATCTTCTCGCCCGACTCGCCCAGGTCGGAGAGGGTCTTGAGATCGTGCTTCTTCGCGAAGTCCTCGGTGACCGCGAACGCGTTCTGGTCCACGGCCTTGCCCACCGGCAGCACCTTCAGGCCGCGCGGCTTCGCGAGTTTCTCCAGAGCCGTCACCGTCTTGTCCACATCGTTGGAGGCGACGGGCTTCGCCTTCGCCCCGTTCTCCTTCGCGTTCAGGAACTCGGCGAGGGTGGCCGCGTACTCCGGTACGACATCGATCTCGCCCTTCTCCAGGGCCGGTTCGTACAGCTCCCGGTTCTTCAGCTTGCTGATGGAGGTGTCGTACCCGGCCTTGGTCAGCAGCTGCCCGTACAGCTCCGCCATGACCTGCGACTCGGTGAACCCCGCGGAACCGATGACGAGCTTGCCCTTGGAGCCGCCGCCGTCCGAGCCGCCGCCCTCCTTCTCCAGGCTGCCGCCACCGCCGCAGGCGGTCAGTGCCGCGACCAGCACGGCGGGAACGGCGAGGAACTTTCCCGTCGCCGGCAGACCGCGGGCACGGGCCGACCCGCGCGAAGACTGTGCTGCCTCATTCATGCTGTGCTGCCCCTTCACGATGTCCACCATTCCTCAGGTGCGGGTCATCAGGTCTTCGAAACAACCACGCGTCGAAAACACCAGGCCACGAGGCGTCAGGCCATCAGGCCGCCGTCTGCGCGGGGATCACTTTTTCATCAAAGCCGGCGGGCGTCGATCGGGAATGCGTGGCCGCCGCGGACGGACGGCGACGCCGGCGCATCGGGTCCAGCAGCCGCTCCGCCACCACCAGGACCGCCTCCACGAGCAGTGCCAGCACCGCGACGAGCACCGCACCCGCCACCACCTGCGGCGTGTCATAGGTCCCGAAGCCCGCGGTGATGATCCGGCCCAGGCCGCCACCGCCCGGCAGCGCGGCCAGGGTGGCGGTCGCCACCACCTGGACGGCCGCCGACCGCACCCCCGTCATGATCAGCGGGAAGGCGAGCGGCACCTCGACCCGCCACAGCAGCTGCCATCCGGACATGCCCATTCCGCGTGCCGCCTCCACCACGTCGCGGTCGGCCTCGCGCAGGCCGACGTAGGCGTTGGTGAGCAGTGGCGGCACGGCGAAGAGCACCAGCGCGATGATCGTCGGCCAGTCACCGTGCTTGCCCAGCGGGCTGAGCGTCAGCAGGACCAGCACCGCGAACGTCGGTACCGCGCGACCGGCGTTGGAGAGGTTCACCGCCAGCGCTCCGCCCCGGCCCACGTGGCCGAGCCACAGTGCGGCGGGCAGCGCGATGACGCAGGCGAGGCCGAGGCAGACCACGGTGAGATACAGGTGCTCGGCGAGCCGGTGCGTCACGCCGTCGTCGCCCGACCAGTTGGCGGCGGTGGTCAGCCAGGTCCACGCGTCCAGGAAGAAGCCCATCGTCACGCCCCCTTGCCGGTCACTTGCCGTCGCGCTCGCGCACGGGTCGGGGTCCAGGGCGTCAGCAGCCGCTGCACTCCGAGCAGCAGCAGGTCGGCGGAGACCGCCAGCAGCACGCAGATCACCGACGCGGTCAGCACCTCGGCCTTGAAGAAGCTGTCCATGCCCTCATAGATGAGATTGCCCAGGCCGCCGAAGCCGACGATCGCGCCGACCGTCGTCAGCGCCACAGCCGAAACGGTCGCGATGCGCACCCCGGCCATCAACGCGGGCAGCGCCAGCGGCAGTTCCACCCCGAACAGCAGCCTGGCCGGCCCGTATCCCATGCCGCGCGCGGCCTCCCGCGCGTCCTCGGGGACCGATTCCAGGCCCGCCAGGATGTTCCGCACCAGCACGGTGAGCGAATAGAGCACCAGACCGGTCACCACGACCGCCGCGCCGAGGCCGAAGAGCGGGAGCAGCAGGGCGTACATCGCCAACGAGGGGACCGTGTAAAGCACCGTGGTGAAGCCCAGCACGGGGCCGTTGGCCCGCGGCCAGCGGCGCGCGGCCAGCGCGAGCGGGAAGGCGACCAGCAGCGCCAGCAGCACCGAGGTGACGGTGATCCAGACGTGTTCGACGGTGGCGTCCACCAGCTCCTGGCCGCGCGTACGCACGAACTCGCCGCAGATCCAGTCGTTCGTGGACAGACAGCTCTTCCCGGCCGCCCTCGCCAGGACGACAGTGCGCTCGCCGCCGCCGACGCCCATCAACCCGCTCACCCGCCCCTCTCCCCGCGTCCAGGGCCGTCTCCCGTTGGCCCGAAAGCATTGTCGGGTGACCCTACAGTCCGCTACCGACAAGCGGTCCGAACTGCCACACTCCTGCAACACACCGTTCATCCCGCCTGCGCGAGAATCGCCACCAGGGCCGATGACGAGCGACGAGAATGAGACGATGATCCGCTTCGAGAACGTCACCAAGCGCTATCCGGACGGCACCACCGCGGTGCACGACCTGTCCCTGGAGGTCGCCGAGGGCGAGTTGGTCACCCTCGTCGGGCCGTCCGGCTGCGGCAAGACGACGACGATGAAGATGGTCAACAGGCTCATCGAGCCCACGTCCGGGCGGATCCTGCTCGACGGCGAGGACATCTCCGCCGTCGACCCGGTCGAGCTGCGCCGCCGGATCGGCTACGTCATCCAGCAGGTCGGCCTCTTCCCGCACAAGACGGTGCTCGACAACACCGCCACCGTCCCCTACCTGCTCGGCTGGCCGAAGGCCCGGCGCCGCGCCCGCGCCGCCGAACTGCTTGACCTGGTCGGCCTCGATCCCACGCGCTTCGGCGACCGCTACCCGGACCAGCTCAGCGGCGGCCAGCGGCAACGCGTCGGCGTCGCCCGCGCGCTGGCGGCGGACCCGCCCGTACTGCTCATGGACGAGCCGTTCGGCGCGGTCGACCCGGTGGTGCGCGAACACCTGCAGAACGAGTTCCTGAGGCTTCAGTCCACGCTGCACAAGACGGTCCTCTTCGTCACCCACGACATAGAGGAGGCGGTGCGGCTGGGCGACCGCATCGCCGTCTACGGCGACGGCCGCATCGAGCAGTTCGACCCCCCGGCGAAGGTGCTCGGCGCCCCGGCCACCCCCTACGTCGCCGACTTCGTGGGCGCCGACCGCGGCCTCAAGCGGCTGTCGGTCACCCCCATCGAGAAGGGTGACCTGGAGCAGCCGCCCGTCGTGCACCTCGACGACCCGCTGGAAGCCGCCCGCGCCCGGATGCGCGGCGAGGGCTCACGCTGGGCCGTGGTGCTGGACGACGCGGACGAGCTGCACGGCTGGCTCTCCGCGGACGCGGCCGGGGACGGCCTCGCCGACGGCCCGGACCGGCCCGCGACCGTACGGGACCACGCGCGCCGGATGGAGGCGTGGCTGCCGCTCGGCTCCCCCCTGAAGCAGGCCTTCAGCAGCATGCTTCAGCACGACGCGGGCTGGGTCGCGGTGCTGGACGACGCGGACCGGTTCGTCGGCGTCCTGACCCCCAGCCGCCTGCACGAGGCGCTGCGCCGCTCGATTGACGCGGACGAGCGGGACGTGCGCCGGGACGAGGTGGAGCTGGAAACCGTCGCGGACGCGTAGGGCATCCCCCAGACTTCGTCCGGGGGGGACCCCCAGTCCCCCCAGGTGAGCCGTGTCACCGCGCGTGCGGGGGAAGTTGACCGTCGCGGGGTGCCGTGCTCTACTCCCCCGCATGAACGGCACCAGCCTGCACCGCTGGCGGAGGGTCCACCTGGACCTCCTCCGCTATGTGGGCTGCCTGTGTCGTCCGTCCTGCTGATCGAAGCCACCCCTGTCGCGCCGCCGTTCGTGAGCCGCGCGTCCCCGATCACTCTCCCAGGACGGTTCTCCGTGTCACCCGTATCACCGCTGTCACCCGTGTCATCCTCCTCACCCGTATCACCCGCGCCGGCAGAGCCCGCCGCGCTCGCCGCCGCCCCCACCGAGGCGCAGCTGCTCGACTTCGTCCACGAGACCGCCGCCGACGCCGAACTCGTCGCGTCCCTCCCGCTCGATCCGGAGGGCCGCAGCTGGCTCCGGATCGACGGCCCCGGCGGGAGCGAGGCATGGATCATCGGCTGGCCGCCCGGGACCGGCACCGGCTGGCACGACCACGGCGGTTCCTACGGCGCCTTCGCGACCGCCGACGGTGAACTCACCGAACAGTCCCTGGCCACCCGGCTCCCCACCGAGGGGTGGAAGACGCTGGAGCTGGCGGACGGTGTGGACCGCGAGCGGCAGCTGTCCGGGGGCCGGGGTCGCGCCTTCGGACCGCACCACGTACATCAGGTGCTGAACGAGACCACCGGCCGGCACGCCGTCTCCGTCCACGCCTACTACCCGCCGCTGCCGCTCATGCGGCGCTACAGCCGTACCGGGGCCCTGCTGCGGCTGGAGCAGGTCGAGCGCCCGGGGGAGTGGGAGTGAGCGGGAGCGTCGACGGCGGCCCGAGCCGGATCGACGAGCTGCTGGAGAGCGCCCGTACGGGCCTCGCCCGGCTCACCCCGGAGGCCGCGGCCCGGGCGCAGCGGGAGGGCGCAGTGCTGGTGGACATCCGCTACGCCGCCCTGCGGGAGAGCGACGGCACCATACCCGGCGCCCTGGTCGTCGAACGCAACGAACTGGAGTGGCGGCTCGACCCGACCTGCCCGCACCGCTCCCCCGAGGCGACCGGCCTCGACCTGCCCGTCGTCGTCGTGTGCAACGAGGGTTACGCCTCCAGCCTCGCCGCGCGCTCGCTGCACGCGCTCGGCCTGCACCGGGCCACGGACCTGGACGGCGGCTTCCAGTCCTGGCGCGCGGCCGGACTCCCCGTCACCCCGCCGCTCCCCGCTCCGGCGGGCGGGCCGCCTACGCTGGACCCATGAACCCGTCGCGTGGCCACGTCGCAGGACTCCCCGAGTGGGACCGCTGTGCCGTCATGGGGGTGGTGAACGTCACGCCGGACTCCTTCTCCGACGGCGGCAAGTGGTTCGACAGCGATACCGCCGTCAAGCACGGTCTGGACCTGGTCGCGGAGGGCGCCGACCTGGTCGACGTCGGCGGCGAGTCCACCCGGCCCGGTGCCCCCCGGGTGGACGAGTCCGAGGAGCTGCGCCGGGTGCTGCCCGTCGTGCGCGGACTGGCCTCCGAGGGCGTACTGGTCAGCGTGGACACCATGCGCGCCGCGGTCGCCGAGCAGGCCCTGGCGGCGGGCGCGGTGGTGGTCAACGACGTCAGCGGCGGTCTGGCCGACCCCCGCATGGTTCCGGCGGTGGCGGCGGCCCGCGTCCCGTTCGTCGTCATGCACTGGCGGGGGCAGTCCATCGACATGAACAACCGTGCGGTCTACGAGGACGTGACCACCGAGGTCATCACCGAGCTGCGGGCCAGCCTGGAACGGGCGGTCGCGGGCGGCATCGAACCCGCCCGCATCGTGATCGACCCCGGCCTGGGCTTCGCCAAGCAGACGCCGCACGACCTGCGGCTCGTCGCGGAACTGGGCCGGCTGCGGAACGAGCTGGAGCGGCCGCTGCTGGTGGCGGCATCCCGCAAGCGGTTCCTGGGCCGGGTGCTGGCCAGCACCGACGGCGCCCCCGCACCGCCCGCTCGGGAGCGGGACGCGGCCACGGCCGCGATCTCGGCCCTCGCGGCCCGCGAGGGCGCCTGGGCGGTACGCGTGCACGAGGTACGAGCGAGCGCGGACGCGGTCCGTGTCGCGCACGCCGTCGCGAGCGCCGGCTCGGGTGAGCCCGGGTGAGCAGGGGCGCGCGTACGGACATCGAGGCGGTCGAGGCCGCGAACACGGCGCTCTACGACGCGGTGGAGCACGCCGACCTGGACTCGCTGGGCGACCTCTGGCTGGAAGAGGAGGAGGTCAGCGTCGTTCATCCAGGCTGGCCCGCTCTGACCGGCCGCGGCGAGGTACTCCGCTCCTACGCCCTGATCATGGCGAACACCGACTACGTGCAGTTCTTCCTGACGGACGTCGAGGTTGCGGTGCACGGCGACACCGCACTGGTGAGCTGCACCGAGAACATCCTCAGCGGCGGCCCCGCCGAGGACGACGGCTCCGCGGGCCCGCTGGTGGGCGGGCTCGTGGTGGCCACGAACGTCTTCCGGCGCGGGGAGGACGGGAACTGGAAGGTCTGGTCGCACCACGGGTCGCCGGTCCTCGTCGAACGGGAGGACGACGGCGAGGACGGCGACGGCGAGATCGACGAGGGTGACGTGACCCTGTGACGTGACGAGGTGACGTGACGCTCCGGAACCGTCGCATTCGCGTCAATCGGGCGTGGCTGGTACCACTCGTTCGCGGCACCCGAGGGTCGATGTGGGCGTGGGCATCGGCGCTGTCGGGTAGGCACCCGCCCCGGGCTCACACTGTCCGGGCGCACGGGTAGATTCGGTGCCCGGTCCCGGTGACATTCCCGGCCGCCCTGCGGAGAGCGGCGCGCCGCGCCCCTGCGACCAGGGCAGACCACCGCAAAGACCACGGCAGGACAGGACAGGAGTGATACGCATGGACCGAGTGGCGCTGCGCGGTCTGCGGGTCCGCGGGTATCACGGCGTCTTCGAGCGGGAACGGAAGGAGGGCCAGATCTTCGTGGTGGACGTGGAGCTCGGCCTGGACACCCGCGCTGCCGCCGCCGGTGACGACCTCAGCAGGACCGTTCACTACGGCGTCCTCGCCGAGGAGGTCGTGGCGGTCGTCGAGGGAGACCCCGTCGACCTGATCGAGACCCTCGCCCAGCGGATCGCCGACACCTGTCTGGCCCATCCGCCCGTACAGGAAGCAGAGGTGGTCGTGCACAAGCCGGACGCCCCCATCACCGTCCCCTTCGACGACGTGACCATCACTATCAAGCGGAGCCGCGCATGACGCCGAACAGTGACCCGACCGTACAGCCGGTGCCCGCCTCCGTCGTGCACCAGGTCGATGCGGCCGACACCACCCTGCAGAACCCCCGGTCCGCGGTGATCGCCCTCGGCAGCAACGTGGGCAACCGCCTGGAGCGGCTGCAGAGTGCCGTCGACGCGCTCGCCGACACTCCCGGGCTCAGGGTCAAAGCGGTCTCGCCGGTCTACGAGACGGAGCCCTGGGGCGTGGACCCCGAGGGCCAGTCCTCGTACTTCAACGCCGTGGTGATCGTACGGACGACCCTGCCCCCCGGCTCCCTGCTCGAGCGCGGGCACGCGATCGAGGAGGCGCTGGAGCGGGTACGGGACGAGCGCTGGGGACCGCGGACCATCGACGTCGACATCGTCGCCTACCAGGACGTCATCTCCGACGACCCGCTCCTCACGCTGCCCCACCCGCGCGCACACGAACGCGCCTTCGTTCTCGTGCCCTGGCACGACGTCGACCCCGTCGCCCAGGTACCGGGCCGCGGCGCCGTGGCCGAACTGCTCGCCGCACTCGGGCGCGAGGGCGTCACACCCCGCGCGGACCTGGAACTGAGCCTGCCCGAGTAGTCGTTGGGAACCCTGTGAAGCAAATCCGTATCCGCGTCCTGGCCGGCGTCTTCGTCGTCGCCGGGGTGCTGTCGTGGGCAGCCGCGCGCCTGTGGAACTCACTGGGCACGCTGCCCAGCGTGCCGGTCGCGGCGCCGGTCGTGCTGGCCATCATCGCGACGGTGCTGCTGGCCACCGCCCTCTCGCTGCGCGCCCGGCTGAAGGCTCAGCGGGAGCGGCAGCCGGGCGCCAAGGGCGTGGACCCGATGATGGCGGCCCGCGCCGTCCTCTTCGGGCACGCGAGCGCTTTGGTGGCCGCGCTGGTCGCAGGCCTGTACGGCGGGGTGGGGGTCTTCCTGCTGATGGACGCCTCCGAAGCCCCGGCCCGCCGCGACCAGGCGATCTACGCGGGACTCTCGGTCCTGGCGGGCATCGCCGTGGTGGCCACGGCCGTCTTCCTGGAGCGAGTCTGCCGCCTTCCTGACGACGACGATGACGACAGCCCGTCGGCGGCCGCGGCGGCGTAGGCCGTGTCCGGCCGATCAGACGAACGCAGTGGTAGCGGCCGTCCTCAGACCGCCGGACTCGCGCCGTCGTCGTTGACCTCCCCCTGGCTTCTCCCCCACGCTTTGCTGGGGGGACCCCCAGGGGGAGTCCCAGCTGCGGCGGAACAAACCTGCCGCTACGGTGCGAAACCACCCACACGAGGGTCCGGCGGCATGGTCGACCGACCGCGGCAACCGCCTTCAGTTGATCCGCCGGCCAAGCCCCAGGGGCGACCCTCGGCGCCTCAGCGGGCCAGTATCAGGCTCATCGCCTCGGAGCGGGTGGCGGGCTCCCGCAACTGCCCGCGCACGGCGGAGGTGGTCGTCTTCGCGCCCGGCTTCCGCACACCGCGTACGGACATGCACATGTGTTCGCACTCGATCACCACGATCACGCCACGCGGCTCGAGGATGGTCATCAGGGAGTCGGCGATCTGCGTGGTCAGCCGCTCCTGCACCTGCGGGCGGCGGGCGAACACCTCGACCAGGCGAGCCAGCTTCGACAGCCCGGTGATCTTCCCGGAGTCGGACGGGATGTAACCGACGTGGGCGACGCCGTGGAACGGCAGCAGGTGATGCTCGCAGTTGGACACGACCTCGATGTCCTTGACCAGCACCAATTCGTCATGACCCAGATCGAAGGTCGTGGTCAGCACGTCCTCCGGGCGCTGATGCAGGCCCGCGAACAGCTCCTTGTACGCGCGCGCCACCCGGGCCGGGGTCTCTGCCAAGCCCTCCCGGTCGGGATCCTCACCGACGGCGATAAGGAGTTCGCGCACGGCGTTCTCCGCCCGCTTCTCGTCGAACTCGTTCGGACCCTCGCCCTCCTGGCCGAGTATCACGGGGTCGGTCATGTGTTGCCTCGTTCCTGGTACCTGTACAGCAATGAGCCGCGCCCCCCAGGCGATAACCCGAGGGGCGCGGCAGACATTCCGTGCTCAGGGCGGCGCCCTAGTTCTCCGTCGGGTCGACCGGTTCCACGATGGCGTCCGAGTCGCGCGGGCCGATCTCCTTGCCGCCGCTCTTCTCGAGACTCTGCGTCCCGTTCCCGTTGGCCAGGATCGGCGAGGACACCGGGGGCCGCGTGGACGGCGTACGCCGGGCGGAACCGGTCCACGCCGGGCGGGCCGGCCGCTTCACGACCGGGGAGAAGACCTCGGCGATCTGCTCCTTGCCGAGCGTCTCCTTCTCCAGCAGCGAGAGGACCAGGTTGTCGAGGACGTCGCGGTTCTCCACCAGGATCTCCCAGGCTTCGTTGTGCGCCGTCTCGATCAGGCTCTTGACCTCCTCGTCCACCAGCCCGGCGACCTCTTCGGAGTAGTCGCGCTGGTGGCCCATCTCCTTGCCCAGGAAGGGCTCGGACTGGTCGGAGCCGAACTTGATCGCGCCGAGCCGCTCGGTCATGCCGTACTGCGTGACCATGGCGCGAGCCGTCGCGGTCGCCTTCTCGATGTCGTTCGCCGCGCCCGTCGTCGGGTCGTGGAAGACCAGTTCCTCGGCCGCGCGCCCGCCCAGCATGTACGCCAACTGGTCGAGCATCTCGTTCCGCGTGGTCGAGTACTTGTCCTCGTCGGGCAACACCATCGTGTAGCCCAGCGCACGGCCTCTGGAGAGGATCGTGATCTTGTGGACGGGGTCGGAGTTGGGCGAAGCCGCCGCGACCAGGGCGTGTCCGCCCTCGTGGTACGCGGTGATCTTCTTCTCCTTGTCGCTCATGATCCGGGTCCGCTTCTGCGGTCCGGCCACGACGCGGTCGATCGCCTCGTCCAGATAGTGGTTGTCGATCAGCTTGTGATCGCCGCGGGCGGTCAGCAGCGCCGCCTCGTTCAGCACGTTGCTCAGGTCCGCGCCGGTGAAGCCCGGCGTACGGCGGGCGACCGCGCCCAGGTCCACGTCGGGCGCCATCGGCTTGCCCTTCTGGTGGACCTTGAGGATCTCGTGCCGGCCCTGCATGTCGGGACGGTCCACGGCGATCTGCCGGTCGAAGCGGCCCGGGCGCAGCAGCGCCGGGTCCAGGATGTCCGGACGGTTGGTGGCGGCGATCAGGATCACACCGCCCTTGACGTCGAAACCGTCCATCTCGACCAGCAGCTGGTTCAGCGTCTGCTCGCGCTCGTCGTGACCGCCGCCCATACCGGCGCCGCGGTGGCGGCCGACGGCGTCGATCTCGTCGACGAAGACGATCGCCGGGGCGTTCGCCTTCGCCTGCTCGAACAGGTCGCGGACGCGGGAGGCGCCGACGCCGACGAACATCTCGACGAAGTCGGAACCGGAGATCGAGTAGAAGGGCACGCCCGCCTCACCCGCGACGGCGCGGGCCAGCAGCGTCTTGCCGGTGCCGGGCGGCCCGTACAGCAGCACACCCTTGGGGATCTTGGCACCGACCGCCTGGAACTTGGCCGGCTCCTGGAGGAACTCCTTGATCTCCTGGAGCTCCTCGCACGCCTCGTCCGCCCCCGCGACGTCCGTGAAGGTCGTCTTCGGGGTGTCCTTGGTGATGAGCTTGGCCTTCGACTTCCCGAAGTTCATCACCCGGGAGCCGCCGCCCTGCATCTGATTCATCAGGAACAGGAAGACGACGATGATGAGCACGAACGGCAGGAACGACAGCAGCATCCCGACGAACGGGTTCTGCTGCTGCGGGGCCACGGTGTAGCCCTTGCTGATTTCCTTCTGCTCGTACTTGCTCTGCAGCTTCTTGGCGAGGTCGACACCCTGGTTGTCGATGTAGCTCGCCTTGATCTTGTCGCTGCCGGCGACCTTGACGCCGTCCTTGAGCTCGAGCTTCACGATCTGCTCGTCGCCGGTGGTGAGCTCGGCGGATTTCACCTTGTCCTGGTCGATCGCCTGGACGACCTGCCCCGTGTCCACCGTCTTGAAGCCGCCGGACGAGCCGACGACCTGCATCAACACGACTACGGCGAGGACGGCCAGCACGATCCACATGACCGGCCCGCGGAAGTATCGCTTCACGTCCATCCATACGGAGCGCGTGCGCCCCGTCCCTCCTGCCATAGTGAGTTGAAAAAGCTGACCTTCGGACGGTACCTCAGCATTGTCTCAGGGCGCCGCCGAGGACGGTCAAACCCGCAACCGGCCTCGCTCCTCCAACGGCGCGCGGCCCCCGAGGGTTCCCAAGACGTTCAGCCGCCGTAAACGTGCGGTGCGAGCGTGCCCACAAACGGGAGGTTGCGGTACTTCTCGCCGTAGTCGAGACCGTAGCCGACCACGAATTCGTTGGGGATGTCGAAGCCCGCCCATTTCACGTCGATCGCCACCTTGGCGGCGTCCGGCTTGCGCAGCAGCGTGCAGACGTTGAGCGAGGCGGGCTCACGCGAGCCGAGATTGGACAGCAGCCAGGACAGCGTCAGCCCCGAGTCGATGATGTCCTCGACGATCAGGACGTGCTTCCCCTTGATGTCGGTGTCGAGGTCCTTGAGGATGCGGACCACGCCGGAGGACTGGGTACCGGCGCCGTACGAGGACACCGCCATCCAGTCCATGGTGGTCGGCGTCGACATGGCGCGCGCCAGGTCCGCCATCACCATCACGGCGCCCTTGAGCACACCCACCAGCAGCAATTCCTGGCCCGCGTACGTCGCGTCGATCTTCGCGGCCAGCTCGGCCAGCTTCGCGTCGATCTCTTCCTTGGTGATGAGCACCGACTTCAAGTCGGTGCCCATGTCTTTCTCGTCCACCCGCGCCGCTCTCGGTAGAGGTCTCGGCCCACACCGCCGCCGGGCCGGCCGCAGCCCGGGTACGGGAGGTCAGCCGGTCGGTGTCGGCGGGGTCGGTGAGCCATGCCGGATGACCAGTCTGCCACCCTGCCTGCTGGCCTCGACACGCCCGGGCAGATTGATCGCCCGCTGGCCGCGCCAGGCCGTGATGAGCCGGTCGACTTCCTCCAGGTGACGGGCGAAGAGCGAGCCTCCGGGGGCCCCGGCGGCGATGGCGGCCCGGCGCAGCACCCGGCGGCGGACGGCGGGCGGCAACGCGTAGAGCCTGGCGGCGTCGAGCTCGCAGCCGTCCCAGCCGTCGGTACCGGGGGCGTCGGTGCGTACGGACCGCTCCGCGTCGGCGGCCCAGGCGTCCAGTGCGTCGGCGTCGTCGCGGGAGAGGTGTGCGGTACGGGCGAGCGCCTCGATCACACCCTTGCCGAGGGCCTTCTCCAGCATCGGCAGTGCCTCGTGGCGCACGCGGGAGCGGGTGTAGGCGGGGTCGGCGTTGTGCGGGTCGTCCCAGACCGGGAGCGACTGCGCGAGGCAGGCCCTGCGGGTGGTCTGCCGGCCGATGGACAGGAACGGCCGGCGGTAGCGGTCCGCGGGTCCGGTGACCGCGGCCATGCCGGACAGCGAGCGGGTGCCGGAACCGCGGGCGAGTCCGAGGAGCACGGTCTCGGCCTGGTCATCGCGGGTGTGGCCGAGGAGCACTGTGGCGGCGCCGCAGCGCTCGGCCACGTCGTCCAGGGCCGCGTACCGCGCGTCGCGGGCGGCGGCCTCGGGGCCGGAGTGCGTACGGCCGATGCTGACGGCGACCGATTCGACGGGCTGAAGGCGGAGGGTGGTCAGGCGGTCGGCGACCTCCTGCGCGCGGTCGGCGGAGCCGGGCTGCAGGCCGTGATCGACGGTGACTCCGCCGGCGCGGAGACCGAGGCGCGGGGCCTCGAAGGCGAGGGCGGAGGCGAGTGCCATGGAGTCGGCGCCACCGGAGCAGGCGACGAGTACCAGCGGTGGCGCGCCGGGCCGGCCGGAGTCGCTGAGGCCATCCCTGAGGCCGTCCCGGAGAACATCGTGGAGTGCGCGGCGGACCGCCAGGCGTATCGCGGCGACCGCGGGGTGAGGACCCATTGTCCGATTCACTTCCTCGAAGGAGTCTTGTCACGCTGAGTGGATCGATGGTGACAGAGATGGAGGTGTTCCCCGAGCATCGCACGCGGACTCGGCGAACTCGGTCCCTCGGACGAGTGAATAGCGAGCCTTTTGGCCGTCTCCGGCCGCCCGGCTGCGTCGGTCCGCCGGGTCACGACCGCATGCGCGCGATCCAGTCGGCGGGCTTGCCGATCTCGGCCTTGGTCGGCAGCGTGTTGGGCGAGGTCCAGACCCGGTTGAAGCCGTCCATGCCCAGTTCCTCCACCACCGCCCGTACGAACCGCTCGCCGTCGCGGTACTGCCGGAGCTTCGCGTCGAGACCGAGCAGCTTGCGCAGCGCCTGGTCCAGCCGTCCGGCCCCGGAGGCGCGGCGCTTCTGGAACTTCTCCCGGATCTCCGCGACGCTCGGCACCACCTGCGGCCCGACGCCGTCCATCACGAAGTCCGCGTGCCCCTCCAGCAGTGACATCGCGGCCGTCAGGCGGCTAAGGATCTCCCGCTGCGCGGGGGTCTGCACCAGCTCCACCAGGCTGCTGCGGCCGGTGTCCGCCGCCGCCTCACCGGCCGCCGCCTCGCCCTCGGCCGTCGCCGTCGAACGTCCGCCGGACAGCGACTGCACGGCCTCACGGAGCCGCTCCAGGAGCATGGAGACGTCCATCTCCGTCTCGCCCAGGAAGGACTGGATCTCTCCCTGGATGTGGTCACGCAGCCAGGGCACGGCGGCGAACTGCGTACGGTGCGTCTCCTCGTGCAGGCAGACCCAGAGCCGGAAGTCGTGCGGCTCGACCTCCAGTTCGCGCTCGAGGTGGACGATGTTCGGCGCGACGAGCAGCAGCCGGCCGCCGCCGTCGGCCCCGCCGGGCAGGTCGCGGGTGGCCGGCGCGAAGGTTTCGTACTGCCCGAGCACCCGGGAGGCGAGGAAGGACAGCAGCATGCCGACCTCGACGCCGGTCACTTTGCCGCCGACCGCGCCGAGCACCGCTCCGCCGGGGCCGCTGGAGCGCCGTTCCTGCATCTTGCCGAGCAGCGGCGAGAGCAGCTCGCGGAAGCCGGCGACGTTGGCGCGCACCCAGCCGGGGCGGTCGACGACCAGGACCGGCGTGTCCGTGCCCGCGGGCCGGTCGGGCTGCATGCCGGTGAATTCGCGTACGTGTTCCTCGGACGCCGTCGCGTGCCGGCGCAGCTCGGCCACGACGGCGCGGGCGTCCTCCCGGCTCACTTCCGGGCCCGGCCGTACGAGCCGGGTCGCGGTCGTGACCGCGAGATTCCAGTCGACCATCTCCACACCACCGAGGCTCGTCATGACTTCACGGTACGTGGCATAGCCGCCGGGCGGGAGGCTGCACCGGCGGGGTGGGGTGCGTGCACGGGGCGCGGCGGGGGCGTGCCGGGATCAGCCCGCGGAGGGGGAATCGCGGCAGCCGCAGTTGGCGAGGGCCGAGGCGAGCCGGTCCAGGGTTTCCTGCGCTGCCTTGCCGTCGGTGGTGCCGGACGTCATGAAGGCGAAGACCAGGAGGCGGCCGTCCGCATCGACGACGGTGCCGGCGAGAGCGTTGACACCGGTCAGGGTTCCGGTCTTGGCGCGTACGAGTCCGGCGCCCGGTTTGCCTTTCTCACTGTCGTACCTGCTGTCGAGCGTGCCGGTGAAATGGGCGACCGGAAGGCCCGTCAGGACCGGGCGCAGCTCCGCGTGCTTGGAGTCGGCCGCCCGTACGAGCAGCCGCGTGAGCAGGGCGGGCGAGACCTTGTCGTCGCGGTCGAGGCCGCTGCCGTCGGCGAAGTGCGCGCCTTTGAGGGGCAGTCCGAGCTTGCCGAGGTGGTGGCGTACGGCCTTCCCGGCGCCCTTGAAGCTGGCCGGTTCGCCGGAGGCGAGGGCGGTCTGACGGGCCAGGGCCTCGGCGATGTCGTTGTCGCTGTGGGTCAGCATGCGCTCCACGAGTGCGGACAGCGGTGCCGAGCGGTGGGCGGCCAGTTCCTTCGCCTTGCCGGGAGAGCCGGCCTTCTTCGGCTCGCCCTTGACGTCGATGCCGTGCTTGCTCAGGGCATCGGCGAAGGCGTCGGCGGCGTCGGAGGAAGGGTCGGTGGACCGGGGGGCGGGGCCGTGCAGCGGGCGCTTCGATGTGCCTTCGAGCCTGGCCTCGTCGACCATGAGCGGGGTCACGGGAGCGAGGTTGTCGTTGGGCCCGATCGAGTGACGCACGGGTCCGCTGTAGCGGGAGGTGTCGTAGGCCAGCGAGACCTTGCCGGTGTCGTCCTTGTGCAGCTTCCGGGCGGTGCTGCGGGCGAGGTCGCCGAGCTGGCCGGCCGTGAGTGTCGGGTCGCCGCCGCCGACGAGTACCACCTTGTCCGAGCTGCCGCCGCGCACGACGCGTGTCTCGATCCGGTGGTCCGCGCCGCGAGCTGACAGGGCGGCGACCGCGGTGGCCAGCTTGACCGTCGAGGCCGGAGTGTCCGCGGTTCGCGGCTTGACGGCGTAGAGCTGCCGGCCTGTGGCGGCGTCGACGACGGAGAGGGCCCGCCGCTTGCCCAAGTCGCCGTCCTCGACGAGCGGTTCCAGGGTGTCGGCGAGCGCGGCGGCGCTGGGCGCGGGCACACCGGCCGCACCCGGACCGTGCGAGGG
>NZ_JBOHCV010000204.1:0-6621 GCF_050698815.1 Streptomyces sp. | reverse complement strand
GGCCCGCGCCGGCCCGGCCCCCGCCGTGCTCCCGTCGCCCGCGACACCCCGGTCGACCCGTCGCCGGCGGGTACGACGCTCGACTCGGTCGCCACCCCGCGCGGGACCGAGGGCGGCTACCGGCGGCTCGGGGACGGGCCCGGCTGGAAGCGGGAGCTCCGCACGGAGCTGGCGGAGGCGAAGCGCGGGCGGGCCGACACGCGGACACCGCTGGCCGCGTTCGTACAGTTCACCGATCTGCATGTGGTCGACGTACAGCACCCGCTGCGCTACGAGTACCTGCGCCCCGAGACGACCAGCGCCTGGCGCCCGCAGGAAGCCCTCTCGGTCGCCGGCGCCGTCTCGCTCATCGAACGCGTCAACGGGCTGCGCGGCGGACCCGCCACCGGCGAGCCGCTGTCCTTCGTGATGACGACGGGCGACAACACCGACAACAACTGCCGTGCCGAACTCGACTGGTTCCTGACCGCGATGAGCGGCGGCCGCATCACCCCGAACACCGGCGACGTGGACAGGTACGAGGGCGTGCAGGACAGTGACCTGAAGCTGTACTGGCAGCCCGAGGCCGCACTGCGGGACGACGACAAGGCGCTGGGCTTCCCCCGCATCGAGGGCTATCTGCGGGCCGCGATCCGTGAGGTCAACAGTCCTGGGCTGGCGCTGCCCTGGTATTCGACCATCGGCAACCACGACATGCTGCCGGGCGGCTGCTTCGCCTCCGGCGACGACTTCCTCACCTCGTTCGCGGTCGGCGGCCGGAAGCTGATGGAAGTGGACTCCGCGACGGCGGGCCGGCTGTGGAAGACCGTGGAAGAGGCCACCGACCCGACGGGCGAACAGTTCAAGGAACTGCTGCGCTCCCGACTGCGGTCACGGTCCCGTGACGTGCGGCCGGTCACGCCCGATCTGACCCGAGCGCCCTTCACCCGCCAGGACTACGTGCGGGCGCACCTGCGCCGCCGGTACACGGGCGAGGGACCGGTGGGACACGGCTACACCGAGGCCAACCTCGCCGAGGACCGTCTCTACTACAGCTTCCCGATAGCGGAGGGCGTGCGCGGCATCAGTCTGGACACGACACGGCAGGACGGCGGGTACGAAGGCCGGGTGGGCCGGGCCCAGCTCCGCTGGCTGGAGAGGGAGTTGCGGGCGGAGAAGGCGGCGGGCGGATACGTACTCCTCTTCAGCCACCACACCAGCACCACCACCCCGGACGGCGGGCCCGAACTGCTGGAGCTGCTGCGCCGCAACCCGCACGTGCTGGCATGGATCAACGGCCACAGCCACAAGAACCGGATCAGGGCGCGCGGGACGTTCTGGGAGATATCCACCGCCTCTCACATCGACTTCCCGCAGATGGCGCGCACGCTGGAACTGGCCGACAACGGGGACGGGACGCTCTCGCTCTTCACGACCCTGATCGAATCCGCGGCGCCTCGGAAGACGGACCTGGAGGATCTTTCCCAGCCGGGTCTGGCCGCTCTCTACCGCGAGCTGTCCTTCAACGCCCCGGGCGTCCGCCACGATCTGGCCGGCTCCCCCACCGACCGCAACACGGAACTCCTGCTGCCCAAGCCGTAGGCCGTGCGAACAGCGGCGGCGAAACCTCGTTGTCGCCCGCGCTTCCCGGGAGGCAGAGTGGGCGGCATGGCGATGACCTACGCGGATGAACGGACCACCCGGCCCGGCCCCGCGCTGCTGGTCGTCGCGGGGGCCGCCTGCACCGCTTCCTCGGGGATGTTCATCAAGCTGTCCGGCGTGAGCGCGGGCACCGCCGCCTTCCTGCGCTGCGCGCTCGCGCTGGTGGTGCTGGCGCCGCTGGCGGCCGCCGAGTACCGGCGGCTCGGTGCGCGGCCGGCCCGGCTGCTCGGCCTCGACCTGGCGGCGGGCGCCCTGCTGGGCGTCGACTTCGTCTGCTGGGTGCAGAGCATCCAGCATCTGGGAGCGTCGATCGCGACCATTCTGCTCAACGTCCAGTTGGTGGTCTTCCCGCTGCTGGCCCGGGTGTTCACCGGCGCGCAGCTCGCCCGGCGGTTCTGGCTGACCGCGCCCGTACTGCTGACGGGGGTCGCCCTGGCCGGCGGTGCGCTCGGGCGCGCGGAACCGGGCAGCGACCCGCTCTCCGGCGTCGCCTTCGGTACGGCGGCGGGTGTCGCCTTCGCCGGTTACCTCTTCCTGGTGCGGCTCGGCGGCGGCCGTCACCTCCAGGGTGAGCAACCGCAGTCCGGCGTACGCCCGCACACCGCGCTGCCCGTCTGCGCGGCGACGCTGTCGGCCGCGATCGCTGCGGCTGCGCTGGGCTCTCTCTGGACGGGCGTCGATCCGAACCCGGGCTGGCCCGCCTGGGGCTGGCTGATCCCGATGGCACTGCTGGGTCAGGTACTGGCATGGCTCCTGATCAATCCCGCGCTGCCCCGGCTGGCCCCCGACAAGGGGGCCACGCTGCTGCTCCTGCAGCCGATTCTCGCCCTCTTCTTCGGCGTCGGATTCCTCGCCGAACGCCCCACGTTGACCCAGTACGCCGGATGCGCCCTGGTCATCGTCGCCGTCTGGCGCGCCGGCCGTTCTGATCATTAGACTCTTGTCATGTCAGCGCGCTCCACCATCGTCACCGTGGTGGTCGCCGCCGTGGCAGCCGTCTCCATCAGCTCCTCCACGGCGGCCGACCGCGGTCACAGCGCGACCCAGGACGCGATGGACACCGAAGTCCAACAGGCGGGCGCGCCAGGCGTGCTGGGACGGGCCGAGGACGGCGGCGGGGTGTGGAACGGCGCCTCCGGCGTGGCCGGCCACGGCACCCACCGCCCGCGCCTGGCCCAGGACCGGTTCCGGATCGGCAGCCTGACCAAGCCCTTCGTCGCCGCGGTGCTGCTGCAGCTCGAAGCGCGGGGCGAACTGGACCTGGACGACCCGGTGGAGCGGTGGCTGCCCGGCACCGTACGCGGGAACGGCCACGACGGCCGCCGCATCACCGTCCGCCAACTCCTCGGCCACACCAGCGGCGTGTACGACTTCACCGGGGACCCCGGGCTGCGCCGCGGCTACTTCAGTCCACGGTTCGCGCGCCACAAGTACGACACCCACGAGCCGGCCGATCTGGTGCGCACGGCCATGGCGCACCCGCCCGCCTTCGCGCCCGGCACCGACTGGCAGTACTCCAACACCAACTACGTACTCGCCGGCATGGTCATCGAGAAGGTGACCGGACGCCCCTACGCGCGGGAGATCGAGCGCAGGATCGTCGGTCCGCTGGGACTGCGCGACACCTCACTGCCGGGCACCTCCGCCCGCATCCCGGGACCGCACGGACGCGCGTACTCCACCCTCTTCCGCACCGGCACCAAAGCGCGCGAGTACGACGTCACCGCGCTCGATCCCTCCCTCGCCGGCGCCTCCGGCGAGATGATCGCCTCCACCGGCGACCTGGTCCGCTTCATGCGCGCACTGCTGACCGGCGACGTGCTGCCGCGGCGCCAACTGGCGGAGATGAAGACCACCGTCCGCGCGGACGGCGGCAGCCGCTACGGACTGGGCCTGACCAAACTGAAGCTCTCCTGCGGCACCACGGTCTGGGGCCATGAGGGCACCATCCACGGCTCCCGCTCCGTCGCCGTCACCACACCCGACGGCTCGCACACCGCCGCCTTCAACATCAACGGCGACCGGGCGGGCGACACCGAGAAGCTGGTCGAGGCGGAGTACTGCGGCTGAGCCCGCGGACCGGAGCGATCAGCGGGGCACCACGACCACGTACTCGGCCGGGTCCCGCTCGGCCGCGGTCATCAGGGCCGTGCGCACGACGGCCGCCTGCTGCTCCAGCGACTCGCGGAGTTTGCCCGGGGTCAGGTGGACGACCGTGATGCCCAGACCCTCCAGCGCCTCGCGCTTGCGTGCGTACTCCGACCACTGCGCGGCACCGTCCTCACGGGGTGCACGGGTGTCCAGTTCGAGGGCGACGGCCTGGTCGGGCCAGTAGGCGTCGACGCCGCCGAGCGGGGGTCCGCCGGGGAGCCGGAGGTCGACGTTCCAGCAGGGCTCGGGGAGCCAGTGGCGGAAGACCATCTCGTACAGCCGCCCCTCCGCCAGCGCGCGGCCCTCGGCGAGCAAGGTGTCGACGGCGTCCACCACATGCGGCCGTCCCAGCAGCCGCGCCTGCGTCAACTCCGCTACGACCGCCGCCGCTTCGCAATGCCCGCCGCGCACCGATTCGATGAGCAGCCGCCGCACGATGCCCGCGTCCGTCAGCTGTGCGACGGCGTCGGCGAGGGCACGTGGCACGGGCGCGACGGGCAGCCCCGTGATCTCCTCCGGCTGCGGCAGCCCGTGGCCGCGGACCACGCGCACACAACCGGTGGAACGAAGCCGGCGGGCGCGCGGGACGAGCACGTCGATGCGGTCGAGAGCGCGCAACGAGGGTGCGGCCGCGAAGCCGTGCAGGGAAAGCGCCGCAAGGCCGGTGATCACCGCCTCCCGTGCCGGTGCCGGCGGGCCGTGGCCGGCGCGCTCGAGAGACCCCGGCCGGGAGGGGGACGGTGAACGCTCGGCGCCCGCGTAGAGCAGCGCGGCGTGCAGCCGCTCGTCGCTGGTCGGCGGTCCCTGGCGCAGCAGGTAGACGCCGGGGAGGAGCAACTGCCAGGGGCCGCCCGGCCGGCAGCGTTCGTTGGCCACGGTGGTGGAGACACCGTGCTCGCGCAGGGCGCGGGTGGTCAGCACGCGGCACTGGGCGGCTTCGCCGAGGTGACTGAGGGGCCGCGGGGAGAGCGGGGTGTTGTGCGTCATGCCGGGGCGATTCCCACCCCGGCACCGGCTTCCAACCTCTGTTACGAGCTCGTCGACAAAGCCGGACACCCCTGTCCTAAAGTACGGGCGTTCGAGTGCCGATGAGGCCCCTCCACCCGGCGCGTTCCGCGGCCGCCCGCCCGCCTCCGGGCACTTACGGCCAGACACGCGACAAGGCGCCCCGTACGGGACGCCTTTGTGACTCGAAGCACGCGGCCGGCTGCCGCGCCGCCGGCCGCGTCGGTCAGCTCTGCTTCCTGCCGGACTTGCCGCCCACCATCACCAGCACGGAGATGATCAGGAAGAGGGCGATCGGTGTGGCGACGTACAGACCGAGGGTCTCGATGACGCTCAGTCCGGGGCCGGGGTCGTCACCGTCGTCGCGGTCGAGCGCGAACGCGGGGGACGACGCCAGCAGCATCAGCGTGACACCGGCGGCGACGGTGCCGGCACGCAGGGAAGTCTTGTTGATTCTGTTGCTCACCCGGTCAACATATCCGACCGCTCACGGGGCCGCCGCCCCGGCCCGGGGCAGCGTCTCCCTTCCGGGGAGCGGCGTGTGACGCGTGGTGGTCGCCAGGCGGCTCAGATGGTCGCCATCTCCGTGCCGTAGCCGGCGCCGGCGGGCTCACTGGTGAGCGGCAGCTCGGCGAGCGGCGGCTCGCTGGTCAGGGGGGCGACGTCGGCGAGGGGGGCCTCAGCGGTCAGTGGCGCTTCGAAGCAGTCGCAGGAGCACGAGCCGTCCAGTCCGGAGTCGGGGTCGGACACACCGGACAGGTCTACCGGCTCGTGCCCCTGTTTGGAGAGCACCTGTCCCGGGAGCGGGGTCAGGACGGACAGCAGTTCAGCGGACGCGGCCACGGCGGGCCTCCGATCATCGACAGTGGTTGTCAGGTGTGGGCCTACCCAATCGATACGTGCGCAGACGTATCGATGACGGGAACGTGTTCGAGGTCACGTCCGTATCCGCAGGCGATTTGCCGGTACGGACCGCCCGAAGACGAAGGGGCACCGGGTTTTCCGGGCATCTGGCACGAAATTTTACAGGTGTCCCGGCGGAGCCCACCACCGGGCGGGTCCGCGCACGGGCCTTCCCCGGCGTTTCTTCGGCCTTCCCCGGCTCCCTCCCCGGCTCTCTTCTGGCTCTCTTCCGGCTCTCTCCGGCTCCGGACACGGAGCCGACCACCGGACATCACCGTGTGTCCGAGGGGCGTGACAGAATCCGGTGAACACGCCAGGCAACAGGTCGGCCACTGTCCGTACTTCGCGTGAGAGCGGTCACCGCCCGGGAACCGGCGCGCGGCCGGCGCGCGTCCCAGGGGCTGCGATGTGGCCGGGGGGATTCCGGCGTCGGGGAGGACGTAGGTGAGCGCAGCAGCGCACGGGGGCAGAGCGCACGGGGGCAGAGCACGGCGTCGGGCGGGCGCGACCGCGCTCACGGCAGCCGTCATCGGCGGGCTGCTCGGCAGCGCGCCCACGGTGCGGGCCGCGCCCGCACCGGAACCGGACGGCGCCCCGGCGGGGGCGACGGACAGGGACACGGCGGCACAGGGCGGCGTGCCGTCCGTCTGGCCGCGCCCGCAGACACTGCGTGCGCAGGGGGCGTTCGTGCCGGTCGGCCGTGACGTCAGCCTCGTCAGCGACAAGG
This sequence comes from Streptomyces sp., assembly GCF_050698815.1. Classification (GTDB taxonomy): domain Bacteria; phylum Actinomycetota; class Actinomycetes; order Streptomycetales; family Streptomycetaceae; genus Streptomyces. Next base: position 194 of record NZ_JBOHCV010000204.1, on the reverse strand, counting down.
GGACCGACAGCGCGGCGCTCGATGCCCTGCGCACCGTTCTGCGCGACGCGGGCGCTCGCACGGTGCATGAGGTGCGTCCCGGGCAGCCGTTGCCAGGGCGGGGGCTGGTCGTACGGGCGGGCGGCTCGCACGCCGCCGACGCACTGCGGGCGCTGCACGCGCCGAGGCGCGGAGATCTGCCGCGCGGCGGGTAC
>NZ_JBOHCV010000203.1:0-3992 GCF_050698815.1 Streptomyces sp. | reverse complement strand
ATCAACATCCCCAAGGGCTGCGCCTTCAACCCGCGCTGCGCGTACGCGGACGTGCCCAAGGGCAACGTCACCCGCACCGACCGGCCCGATCTGCGCGACGTGGGCAGCGGTCACAAGTCCGCCTGCCACCTGTCGCAGCCGGACCGGGAGCGGATCTGGAACGAAGAGATTGCGCCGAAGCTGTGAGTGAGGACGAGCAGATGACGATCCCAGCCCAGCAGGCGTCGGGCACGGTGCTGACCAAGGCCGACCCGGAGCCCGGCGAGGCGCTGCTCCGGGTCAGCGGCCTGAAGAAGCACTTTCCGATCACCAAGGGTCTGCTCAAGCGCCAGGTCGGGGCGGTCAAGGCGGTCGACGGCATCGACTTCGACGTACGGGCGGGGGAGACCCTGGGCGTCGTCGGCGAGTCCGGCTGCGGCAAGTCGACCATGGGCCGCCTGATCACCCGGCTGCTCGAGCCGACCGCGGGCACCGTCGAGTTCGAGGGCCGGGACATCACCCACCTCGGCGTGGGCGCCATGCGCCCGCTGCGGCGCGACGTCCAGATGATCTTCCAGGACCCGTACTCGTCGCTGAACCCCCGGCACACCGTCGGCGCCATCTGCAGCGCGCCCTTCAAGCTCCAGGGCGTCACGCCCGAGGGCGGTGTGAAGAAGGAGGTGCAGCGGCTGCTGGAGGTGGTCGGGCTCAACCCCGAGCACTACAACCGCTACCCGCACGAGTTCTCCGGCGGCCAGCGCCAGCGCATCGGCATCGCGCGGGCGCTCGCGCTCAACCCCAAGCTGGTCGTCGCCGACGAGCCGGTCTCCGCGCTGGACGTCTCCATCCAGGCCCAGGTCGTCAACCTGCTGGACGACCTCCAGGACGAGCTGGGTCTGACGTACGTGATCATCGCGCACGACCTGTCCGTCATCCGGCACGTCTCGGACCGGATCGCGGTGATGTACCTCGGCAAGATCGTGGAGCTGACCGACCGGAAGTCGCTGTACGAGTCGCCGATGCACCCGTACACCCGGGCGCTGCTCTCGGCGGTGCCGGTGCCCGACCCGCGCCGCAGGTCGGCGGGCGGCGGCCGGGAGCGCATCCTGCTGCAGGGCGACGTGCCCTCGCCGATCAAGCCGCCGAGCGGCTGCCGCTTCCACACCCGGTGCTGGAAGGCGACCGAGGTCTGCAAGACGACCGAGCCGCCGCTGGTCGCGTTGCGCACCGGCCACAACGTGGCCTGCCACCACCCGGAGAACGCTCCGGACCAGCAGCCGCAGGACTCCGTGCCGCTGGCCGGTTAGGGGCACGTCCCGGGTGGAACCGGTCCGTGAGCACGGACGAGGGCGGCTGCGTGCATCGCAGCCGCCCTTCCGTTTTCGCGCTATGCCGTTGTTGTCCGTCCGGCCGGGGCCGGGCCGACTCAGTACGCGGAGTCGACGTTGTCCATGGAGCCGTACTTGTCGGCCGCGTAGTTACAGGCGGCGACGATGTTCGCGACCGGGTCGGTGACCTTATCGGTCGTGCCCTCCACGTGGTACGCGTCGAAGGTCGGCTGAATGGTCTGCAGCAGGCCCTTGGACGGCGTGCCCTTCTTGGCGTTGATGTCCCAGTCGTTCATGGCGTTCGGGTCGCCGGCGGACTCACGCATGATGTTCTTCTTGATGCCCTGGTACGAGCCGGGGATGCCCTCTTCCTTCATGATGACGCGGGCTTCCTTGATCCAGCCGTCCAGGTTGTCGGACTTGGTGGTGCGGTCGGTGGAGCGGCTGGCGTCCGCGTCCGCACGGGCCTCCTTGGCCTTGCTCGCCTGCTCGGCCTTGGCGTTCTTGGCGGCCGTGGCCTGCTTGTCCGCCTTCGCGTCCTTGGTGTCCTTGGCGTTCTTGGCGTCGCCGGCCGGCTTCTCACCCTTCGAGAGGCTCTGCGTGAGGGGGTGGTCCGCCTTGATGTCCTTGGCGTGGTTACCCGTCGTGGCCTGTGCGGTCTTCGTGCCCGCGTCCGCGCTCACCGAGTGCCCCACGGTCTTCTTGGCAGGGCTATGGCTCGCTTCGCCACCGGCGGCCGAGGCGGGCGACGCGCCGGCGCTGAGGGCCGCTACGCCTGCGACGGCCGCGAGGCCGACAGCGGTGGACTTCTGGGTGCGGGTCAGGCGGGTGATAGCAGTACGCATAGGAGAGCGAAAACCTTTCGATTGCCGTCGTCGCGGAAAAGCCGGATCGGCTGGGGCGCCGGTTCTGGTTTCCGGCGAAGTGCGACGCTGCCCATTGGTAAAAGCTCAGGAGCACAGAACCAAATAAGTGACCTACTAACCGGCTTGGTGGGGCAAAGCGGACGATTCGGACAATGCCCATCGACGCGGGCATGCGGCGTGGGTGTGCCTACGAAGGGGTTTCGTATGTGACGTGGGCCCTATGGAGCGACTCACATTCCGCGGCGCCGACGTGGACGCGCGGTAGCGGTCGCGACACAAAAGGTTCGGTATATCCGAGACGCTTCGTTCTGGTCCGGTATGGCGCTTATCGGCCTGTCCCGCAGCGCCGCCGCCCCGGCCTCCTTGACGTGGCGTCGTGACCGGGAGAATGGGCCCGGTGAGCCCCCTCCTCGACCCGACCCTGCAGCACTGGCTCGACCTCGTCGGGATCTTCGTCTTCGCCATCTCCGGCGCGCTGCTCGCCGTACGCAAGAACCTCGACGTCTTCGGCATCGCCGTCCTGGCCGAGGTCACCGGCCTCGGCGGCGGACTGTTCCGCGACGTGGTCATCGGCGCGGTGCCGCCCGCCGCCTTCACCGACATCGGCTACTTCCACGCCCCGCTGATCGCCACCGCCCTGGTCTTCTTCCTCCACCCGCACGTCGAGCGGATCAACAAGGCGGTCATGGTCTTCGACGCGGCGGGCCTGGGTCTGTTCTGCGTCACCGGCACCGTCAAGGCGCACGAGTACGGGCTCGGGCTGCCGGCGTCCGCCGTGCTGGGCCTCGCCACGGCCGCCGGCGGCGGCGTCCTGCGTGACGTGCTCGCCAATGAGGTGCCGTCGCTGCTGCGCTGGGACCGCGACCTCTACGCCGTACCGGCGATCATCGGTGCCACCGCGGCGGCGCTGCTCCTCCACCTCGACGCCCTCGACGCCGTGACCATGACGCTGGCCGCCGCGCTCGCCTTCGTCTTCCGGCTGCTGGCGCTGCGCTTCGGCTGGCGGGCCCCGCGGGCCTGGCACCGGCGCTCGGAGGCGACGGAGTCGGAGCTGTAGCCGTACGACCGGCGAGGGCCGGGGTCAGGGGCTGCTCTACCCGCCGGTAACTTCACCGTGTACCGTGCATCTCATGTCCGACACCCTCTCCGCAGCCACCCTCAGCGAGTTCGACCGGGACACCGCCGTACGGCTCCGCGAGCCCGGTGTCTACGACGCCGACCTCTCCCCGGGCTGGGCCATCGGCCACGCGCTCAACGGCGGCTACCTGCTGGCCACCCTCGGCCGCGCGCTCGGTGAGGCTCTGCCCCACCCCGACCCCTTCACCGTCACCGCGCACTACCTCTCGGCCACCACCCACGGCCCCGCCGTCATCCGCACCGAGGCCGCCCGTACGGGCCGGACCCTCTCCAGCGGCTCGGCCGGCCTCTTCCAGACCGACGCCGAGGGCAACGAGATCGAGCGCATCCGCGTCCTCGCCTCCTACGGCGACCTGGCCGCGCTGCCCGACGACGTCCGCACCAGCGCCAAGCCCCCGGCGATCCCGCCCCGCGAGCAGTGCTTCAGCGCCCACGACAACCCGGGCGGGCCGGACGCGGGCCCCGAGATGGGCAACCGCCTTGACCTCCGCCTCGACCCGGCCACCTGCGGCTGGGCAGTCGGCGCGCCGAGCGGGCGGGGCGAGATGCGCGCCTGGCTCGGCCTGGCCGACGGCCGCGACGCCGACCCGTTCTCGCTGCTGATGGCCGTGGACGCGCTGCCGCCCACCGCCTTCGAGCTGGGCCTGAGCGGCTGGGTGCCGACCGTCGAACTCACCGCCCA
>NZ_JBOHCV010000202.1:0-5793 GCF_050698815.1 Streptomyces sp. | reverse complement strand
CCCGTCACTCGAAAGTGACGCGGCGCGGGCGCGGGCGCGGCCCCCCTGGGCGGGAGCCGCTCGCGAGTCAGTCCTCCTCGCCGCCTCGACGGTCCCCGTTCCGGGGGCCCCGCCCAGCGGCAGCCGGGGCAGCCGGGAAAGGCGTCAAAGAGCCGTTGAACTTCGGCATCAGCTGCGCAGTGAGAAGAGTCGCGAGCGCCGAGGTGTCGCCGCTGCCGCCGTCCGTACGGACGATCACGGGCTGCGGTGCACGCCCGGCGAGGATCGCGCCCACCTCCAGCCGCCTGCGCGCCAGTTCGTACTGGAGAACGGCGCGGTTGTCGCGGTATGCCTGCGCGAGCCGGCGCTGCGCACGGGCCTCGTTCTCGGCGGAGATCAAGCCGCTGCGCCCGCGGGTCTCGATCTCGAAGCGGACCTTCTGCGCATTGGTCTCCTGCTCCTCCAGCAGCTGAGCGACCTCCTCGCGCGCCTTGTTGAGCGCCGCCTTCACCTCGACGATGCGGGCGTCGCGCACCTTCTTCGCCCGCTCGATGTCCATCTGGAGGCTGTCGATGCGGCGCTTGCGCGTCAGGCCCCATTCCTGGTCGTAGGCGGTGCGTTCCTTCGCGACCCGTTCCCGTGTGGCCAGGTGCTGCTGGTACTGGGCGGGCAGCTGGACGTCGGGGATGTTGGAGCCGGTGATGCGCACCCCGTAGCGGGAGAGCTGGCGATTGAGCAGCTCCTGCATGTCGGCGACGTCGGAGCCGCGCAGGTCATACGCCCGCTCGGTCTGCACCAGCCGGGCGCGCTGGCGGATCGCGTCCTGCACCGCCTGGGAGAGCACCAGGTCGAAGTTGCCCGCGCCGATGGTCCGTACGAACAGGACCGCGTCGGTGATGCGGAACTTCAGGAAGAACTCGATGGAGCGCAGCGGCACGTTCTCCCGCGTCGGGCAGGCCATCACCGGTGCCGAGTAGGGGATTTCGGTGGCTGTGTCGACCACGAAGTCCACCCGGGACCAGGGGTGCCAGAGGTAGTGCCGCCCGGGGTCGAGGGTGCGGGTGACGGCGCCGTAGCGGGTCAGGACGCCGGCGGTGCCCTGCTCGATCTCCGCGATGGACGAGCGCCACCACCACAGCACGCCTGCGAGCAGCAGGAAGGCGCCGGCGGCGTAGCCCAGTGTGGCGGACGCGCCGTACGCCATGTCGGCGGCGCCGCCGTCGCCGGACTCCTTCAGCGAGGACATCATGCCGGTCAGCAGCCCGAACAGCCCCAGCCAGATGAGCAGCAGCCACCACAGCCTGCGAGTGTGCTTGGGGATGACGACGGGGATCAGCTTGTCCGTCTCGCCGCCGCGCAGCAGTTGGCGGATCTCGCTCCAGGGAGCGACCTCTTCGGAGATGATCGACCTGCGGTTGCGTGTGGCGCTCATTCTGCGGCCTCCTCGGATGCGGGCTCGGACGCGTGCCCGGCCGGGGCCGGTACTTTCCCGGAAGGTTCCAACGGCGGCGGTTCCGCGGGTGCCTCCGCCCCCGGTCCGGCTTCCACGTCCGTGCCGCCGGCGGCCGCCGGCACGGTCGGACGCTCCGTCTCCAGCAGCGCGGCGATCTCTCCCTCACGTGCGCGAATGCGCGCGGAGACCTCCTGGAGACGGTTGCGCACGGCCGACATGTCCTCCTCGGAGAACAGGTCCGTGCCCTGCTCGCCCACCAACTCCCGTGCGAGGGCCAGGAAGTCGACGCCGATGCCGCTCCCGTCGGACTCCGATGCTCCGCCGATCCGCAGCAGCCGCGGCAGGTGGTCGGCGACCTCCTCCAGCGTGTCCAGTACCTGCTGCTGATAGCGGTACTGGAGGATCTCCGGCGCCTCGGCCGCCGTCACCGCGCGGATGTCCAGGGCCTGCGCCTCCAGCAGCGCCGCGTTGGCCTTCGCCTCCGACTCCGCCTGTACGTAGCGCTGACGGGCCGTGGCCTCGGCTCGGTTGGTCTCGCGCTCCACCGCGGTGTCCATCTGTGCCTGGTACTGCGCGATGTCCGCCATGATCGCGGAGAGCGTCTCCTGACGGGAGGCCAGCTCCTTCGTCAGGTCGCCCTCGTCCTGCTCCTTGCGCAGGTGGAGTGCGTACTCGTGGGTGTACGCGTCCTTCGCCACGCGCACCATCTCCGGCGACGCCAGGTCCATGCGGTAGCCGCGGTCGGCCGGTTCGGCGTGCGTGATGTTGGCGTTCGTCAGCTCCACCGCGGGACGGAACTGCTGGTTGACCTGCTCCAGCAACCGGCCGGTGTCCTCGCCGACCATGTCATAGATCTCGGCGGCCTCCTGGTCGTAGATGAGGCTGCGGATGGTCTCGCTGACGGCGTTGCTGAGCTTCTCCTCGAAGCCCCGTACGGCACCGAGCGTGTAGACGAACTCCACCGGGTCGCTGATGCGGAACTGGATGAACAGGTCGATGGACGCCTTGACGCCGCCCTTCGTCGGGGCCTCGCGCACCGGCGCGTTGAACGGGTACTCGCGGGTGGTGTTGATGATGTACGACACCCGCTTCCACGGGTTGAGCAGGATCACCCGGCCGGGGCCGACGACCTCCTCCAGCTTCCCGAAGCGGGTGATCAGCGCCTGGCAGCCGTCCGGCACCATCACCATGCCCTGCCGCCACCACACGAAGGCGACGGCGGCGACCGACAGCACCCAGTAGTGGATGCCGAAGAGGGGCTGGGTGAGCAGCGGGCTGTCCGCGGTCGCCGCGAGGGCGCTGCCGACTGCCCCCAGTACGAGCAGTAGCAGTACGGGCAGCATGCTCACGAACGAGCGCCCGCGGGGCAGGGCCATCGGACAGATGGCGTGGACCTTCCGGCCGTCCTCCCGGCGCTGTTCGCTGCGGTTGAGCACCTCCCGCGCCTCGTCCATGGACACGGTCTGCTGCGTCATCACCGTGTCGATGCCGCCGCTCTGCTCGCGGGCGGCGGGGAAATCGTCGGGGTCGAGCCCGTCGTCGCCGCGCGATTCCTCCCAACCGCCTTCGTGACGCCCGGACTTCGACCGCTGCCGCACCACGGCTTCGCCGCGGCGGCGCAACTCCCCCTCGGCTGCCTCTCGCAGCTCAGGATTCTCCGAGACCGCTTTCGCGATCTTTTTCCCTCTCTGGCTCACGCAGTTCCCCCTCTTCACATGCTGTTCGTCGCACCGCCCAGGCCGGTACCGATACGGGTGTGGTCGCCGGCAGCCGTGCAGGTGCTGTGCCGGTTCCTTCGGCGACGGGCCGGTTGCGGCACCTCGCACGCCGGTTGCTGAGGCTCGGGTGCCACCGACGACTCAGGAATCCGCGCGACACGTGACGTGCATGATGCGCCCCCCCGATCGGTGAACCGATCAGCGGCCGCTCGCCGGCGAGATTCGATACACCGCCCGCAAACCTACCCGCACCTCCGGCCGGCCTGCGAGCCGCACCGGCGTATCGCCGGAGGGGGCTCGAGCGACTGACGGGTCGTCAAACGTGCCCGCTCCGGTGCGGGCAGCTTTCCAGCCGGTGCACGAACGGCTCGGCCCGCTCGACGAGTTCGGGAACCAGCGGAAAGGCCCCGGACCGATCACGGTCCGGGGCACTTGGGGCAACCGGTGATGCAACGGCTTGGGGGCCACCGGCCCGGCCGACGCGGGACGCCGGCCGGGCTGATGGCCTTCGGGATCAGGCCAGGTCGAACCGGTCGAGGTTCATGACCTTGTCCCAGGCGGCCACGAAGTCGCGCACGAACTTCCCACGCGAGTCGTCGCTCGCGTAGACCTCCGCGAGGGCACGCAGCTCGGAGTTCGAGCCGAAGAGGAGGTCGACGCGGCTGCCGGTCCACTTGACCTTGCCCGTCGCACGGTCGCGGCCCTCGAAGGTCTCCGCGTCCTCGGACGTCGCCTTCCACTCCGTGCCCAGGTCGAGCAGGTCCACGAAGAAGTCGTTGGTCAGCGAGTCGGGTGTCCCGGAGCCCGCGCCCAGCGTGGTCTGCTGGTGGTTCGCGCCCAGGGCACGCAGGCCGCCCACGAGGACGGTCGTCTCGGGCGCGCTCAGGGTCAGCAGGTTCGCGCGGTCGATCAGCAGGAACTCGGACGGCAGCCGCCCGTTCTTCCCGCGGTAGTTGCGGAACCCGTCCGCGGTCGGCTCGAGCGGGGCGAAGGAGTCCACGTCCGTCTGCTCCTGCGCCGCGTCCGTACGGCCCGGGGTGAAGGGGACCTGGACGTCATGGCCGGCGTTCTTGGCGGCCTGCTCGACCGCGGCGCAGCCGCCGAGCACGATCAGGTCGGCGAGCGAGATCTTCTTCCCGCCGGTCTGGGAGCTGTTGAAGGTTCCCTGGATCCCCTCCAGGGTGCCCAGCACCGCCGTCAGCGTGTCGGGGTCGTTGGCGTCCCACTCCCGCTGCGGCTCGAGGCGGATGCGAGCACCGTTCGCCCCGCCGCGCTTGTCGCTGCCGCGGAACGTCGAGGCCGACGCCCACGCCGTGGATACGAGCTGGGCGACCGACAGCCCCGAGTCGAGGATCTGGCGCTTGAGGGCTGCGACCTCCTCCGCCCCGACCAGCTCGTGGTCCACTGCCGGGACCGGGTCCTGCCAGATCAGCGTCTCCTGCGGGACCTGCGGCCCGAGGTAGCGCTGGATCGGTCCCATGTCGCGGTGCGTCAGCTTGAACCAGGCTCGGGCGAAGGCGTCCGCGAGCTGGTCCGGGTTCTCCAGGAAGCGCCGCGAGATCGGCTCGTAGACCGGGTCGAGGCGGAGTGCGAGGTCGGTGGTCAGCACCGTCGGGGGGCGCGACAGCGAGCCGTCCTCGGGGTCCGGCACCGTGTTGGCGCCGGCGCCGTCCTTGGGCTGCCACTGGTGGGCGCCGGCGGGGCTCTTGGTCAGCTCCCACTCGTACCCGAACAGGGTCTCGAAGAAGGTGTTGTCCCACTTCGTCGGGGTGGGCGTCCAGGTCACCTCGAGGCCACTGGTGATCGTGTCCCGGCCCTTGCCGGTGCCGAAGGAGTTCTTCCAGCCGAGGCCCTGCTCCTCGATGGCGGAACCCTCGGGCTCGGCGCCGACGTGGACGTCCGCGTCGGCGGCGCCGTGCGCCTTGCCGAAGGTGTGCCCGCCGGCGATCAGCGCGACGGTCTCCTCGTCGTTCATCGCCATGCGCCGGAACGTCTCGCGGATGTCCCGGGCCGCGGCGAGCGGGTCCGGGGTGCCGTTCGGGCCCTCGGGGTTGACGTAGATGAGGCCCATCTGGACGGCGGCCAGGGGGTTCTCGAGCTGGCGGTCGCCGGAGTAGCGCTCGTCGCCGAGCCAGGTGCTCTCGGGACCCCAGTAGACGTCCTGGTCGGGCTCCCAGACGTCCGCCCGGCCGCCGGCGAAGCCGAAGGTCTTGAAGCCCATCGTCTCCAGCGCCCGGTTTCCCGTGAAGATCATGAGGTCGGCCCACGAGATCTTGCGGCCGTACTTCTTCTTCACCGGCCAGAGCAGCCGCCGCGCCTTGTCGAGGTTGCCGTTGTCGGGCCAGCTGTTGAGGGGCGCGAAGCGCTGCATGCCGGCGCCGGCACCGCCGCGGCCGTCGTCGATGCGGTACGTACCGGCGCTGTGCCACGCCATCCGGATCATGAACGGTCCGTAGTGGCCGAAGTCGGCAGGCCACCACTCCTGCGACGTGGTCAGCACCTCGTCGACGTCCCTCGCCAGGGCGTCGAGGTCGAGGGTCTGGAACTCCGCCGCGTAGTCGAAGTCCCCGTCCATGGGGTTGGCCACGGCGGGGTGCTTACGCAGGATCGACAGGTTGAGCTGGTTCGGCCACCAGTCACGGT
>NZ_JBOHCV010000201.1:0-16656 GCF_050698815.1 Streptomyces sp. | reverse complement strand
TCCGTCCGTGCCGTCCGCGCCCCGCCCCAGTCGTGTGCATGCCCCCCATCGTCCCACCTCCTCGGCCGGCTGCCAGTTCGGTCCGAACTCGAGTGCGAGGACCCGCGCCGGAGGACGATGAACGGAGGCGACGGGAGTGGCCTCGCACCCCGGAAAACCCGTTGCGTTACCCACCCGACACGGCGAGTCTTGCTCGGGCCTCACCCGCACCGAGCCGACCTGGGACGTCATGCAGATTCGCGATCTTCCGTATCCCGATCCCGGCACCCCCGACGTGCGGTCGGGCTCCCGCTTCCTGCTGTGGCTGGGCCGCACTCAGCTGGCCGGCCAGACCAAGAGCCTCGGCTGGGGCACTCTGCACATGGCCTCCGCAGCCGCCATGCCCGCCATCGCGGGACTCGCCGTGCAAGCCGTCGTGGCACGGTCCGGCGGACAACTGGCCACGGCGGGAGCACTGCTGGCGGTGGTAGCCGTCACCGTGACGCTGGGCGACACCATGCTGCACCGCACCGCCGTCACCAACTGGATCACCGCCGCGGCCCGGGTGCAGCAGCTTCTGGCGCACCGGACGGCGGCGCTGGGTGCCACGCTGACGCGGCGGGTGGCGGCGGGCGAGATCGTGTCCGTCTCGACCGGGGACATCGAGAAGATCGGGTGGTGTGTGGAGTCGGCGTCCCGTGTCAGCGCCGCGCTGCTGGTCACGCTCGGCGTCTGCGCGGGTCTGGTGGTCTACGAGCCGCAGCTCGGGGTGCTGGTCTCGCTCGGCATGCTGGTGCTGGCGCTGACCGTACTGCCGATACTGCCACGTGCGACAGGGCGGGCGGACGTGCAGCGCGAAAAGGCAGGACGGGCCACCGAGTTGGCGGCCGACACCGTCGCCGGACTACGCGTGCTGCGCGGTATCGGCGGCGAGGAGCTCTTTCTGACCCGGTACCGGCGCGCCTCTCAGGAGGTCCGCCGGGCGGCGGTACGCACCGCGCGGATGTGGGCGCTCATCGAGGCGATCCAGATCGCGCTGCCCGGAATGCTGCTGGTGGGCGTGGTCTGGCACGGCACCCGGCTGGCGATGGAGGGCCGGATCGGCGTGGGCGAACTGGTCACGGTCTACGGCGCCGTGACGTTCCTGCTCTTTCCCCTTCGGCTGTTCCAGGAGTTCGCCATGGCCTACTCCTTCTCCCGGCCCTCCGCGCGGCGGGCGGCCCGGGTCCTCTCGCTGCGGCGGGGCACGGCGGAGGAGGCACCGGCCGATGGCACGGAAGAGAGCATGGGAGAGGCGGACACCCTCACCGGCGATCTCTACGACCCCCTCACCCGGCTGCTCGCGCCCGCAGGGCAGTTGACGGCCGTGGTCTGCGGCGACCCGGACGCTGCGGGCGAGCTTGCCGACAGGCTCGGCGGGCACCCGCCCGACGGCAACGGCCCCACCTCGGTGCTGCTGGGCGGCGTGCCGCTCGATGACGTACCGCTGATGACGGCCCGCGGGGCGGTGCTCGTACAGGACAAGGACCCGGTGCTGCTCTCGGGCACCCTGCGGGAGCTGCTCGATGTGCCCTCGTCCGGCGCGGTGACGGCACGCCAGGCCCTTGAGGCAGCGCAATGCGGCGACGTGCTGGACGCGTTGTCGCAGGGCATGGACGAGGCGGACGGCGATCCGCTGCGGGCCCACGTCACGGAGCGGGCCCGCTCCCTCTCCGGCGGTCAGCGGCAGCGTCTGGCGCTGGCCCGCTCGCTGGTCACCGACCCGGAGGTGCTGGTGCTGGACGAGCCCACCGCGGCGGTGGACGCCCACACCGAGGCCCGCATCGCGGGGGCTCTGAAGCGGGTACGGGCCGGGCGGACGACCGTCGTCCTCTCCTCCAGCCCGCTGATGCTGGACCAGGCGGACCAGGTCGTCCTCGTGCGCGGTGCCCGGGTGGCCGCGGCCGGCCGGCACCGCGAACTGCTGCGTACCGCCCCCGACTACCGCGCCATCGTCACCCGCGAGCCCGAGACGGAGACCCCCGGCGGGGAGCACGCGCAACTGGCCGGAGCCGAAGGAGTGGAGAGCGCATGACCGTGACGATCGGTGTCACGCCGCCCGAGTACGACCCGGCCGCGCCGGAGTCCGCGACCACTCTGCCGGTCGGCGGACCCGCGACCGTGCGCGCGTATGTGGGCGAACTCGTCCGGCGGCACCGCCGGGCCTTCATCATGCTCGTCACCGTCAACGCGATCGCCGTGCTCGCCTCGATGGTCGGGCCCTATCTGCTGGGCGATGTCGTCGATGGCATCGCGGCCGGTGACCGCGACATCCCACTGGTCCGTGTCGTCGCCCTGTTCGTGGTGGCCCTGGCGATCCAGACCTTCTTCGTGCGGGAGGTGCGGCTGCGCGGCGCGATGCTCGGCGAGCAGATGCTCGCGGATCTGCGCGAGGACTTCCTCGTGCGGTCGGTCGGCCTGCCGCCCGGGGTGCTGGAGCGGGCCGGGACCGGCGATCTGCTCTCCCGGATCACCACCGACATCGACCGGCTGGCCAACGCCATGCGGGAGGCGGTCCCGCAGCTGTCGATCGGCGTCGTGTGGGCGGCGCTGCTGCTCGGCGCGCTCACGGCGACGGCACCGCCGCTGGCGCTGGCGGTGCTCATCGCACTGCCGGTGCTGCTGACCGGCTGTCGCTGGTACTACCGCCGGGCACCGAGCGCCTACCGCTCGGAGGCCGCCGGGTACGCTGCCGTCGCCGCGGCACTCGCCGAGACCGTCGACGCCGGCCGCACCGTGGAGGCACACCGGCTGGGTGCGCGCCGGATCGCCCTGTCCGAGCAGCGGATCTCGGAGTGGACGGCATGGGAGCGCTACACGCTCTGGCTGCGCTCGGTCATCTTCCCCGTGGTCAACTTCACCAATGCGCTGCTCCTGAGCGGCGTACTGCTCCTCGGCGGCACGTTCGTGCTGTGGGGCTGGATCGGTGTGGGGCAGCTGACGACGGGAGCACTGCTGGCTCAGATGCTGATCGACCCGGTGGGCCTGATTCTGCGCTGGTACGACGAACTCCAGGTCGCCCAGGTGTCGTTGGCGCGGCTCGTCGGGGTGCGGGAGATCGAACCCGACGGCGGGGACGAGGACATCTCCCCCGACGGCCGCGAACTGCGGGCCGACGAGGTGCGGTTCGGCTACCGCACCGGCACCGACGTGCTGCACGGGGTGACGATGCGGGTACCGCAGGGGACCCGGGTGGCGCTGGTCGGGCCGTCGGGCGCGGGCAAGTCCACCCTGGGACGGCTGCTGGCGGGCATCTACGGACCGCGCACCGGCAAAGTCGCCCTGGGCGATGCCGAACTGGCGCGGATGCCCGCCGAGCGGGTCCGCCGGCATGTGGCCCTGGTCAACCAGGAGCACCACGTCTTCGTCGGTTCCCTCCGCGACAACCTGCTGCTGGCCCGTACGGGCGCGAGTGACGCCGAACTGTGGTCCGCGCTCGCCGCGGTGGACGCGGAGACGTGGGCGGGGACCCTGTCCGAGGGGCTCGACAGCGAGGTGGGCTCCGGTGGCCTCGTCGTCACCCCGGCCCAGGCACAGCAGATCGCGCTCGCCCGGCTGGTGCTCGCCGATCCGCACACCCTGGTGCTGGACGAGGCCACCTCGCTGCTGGACCCGCGCGCCGCGAGGCACCTGGAACGGTCCCTCGCGCGGGTGCTCCGGGGGCGCACCGTGGTCGCCATCGCCCACCGGCTGCACACGGCGCACGACGCGGACGTGATCGCGGTGGTGGAGGACGGCAGGATCAGTGAACTGGGCGGTCACGACGCCCTGGTCGAGGCGGACGGCGCATACGCGGCACTGTGGCGTTCCTGGCACGGCTGACGCGCACCAGGTCGATATCTCAGCCGACGATGCCGAGCGCCACCAGGCAGCCCGCACCGCCGAGCACCATGAACAGGGGCATCAGCACAAGCGTCTCGACCTTGGTCCCGGCCCGGAAGCGCATGAAGCGGGGAGTGCCCAGTGGATACCAGCGCTTCCCGCTTATCCGGACCGGCCACAGGATCGGGCAGCCGGATATCGTGATCGCGTCGCCGATGTTGTGTATCAACGCCCCGAGCACGATCGGCAGTCCGAGCCAGAGGTATTCCTGGCCGGCCCCGGTGAAGAGCCAGCCGGAGCCGTTGCCCGGCTGGTCGAGAATCCCGGCGAGGGACCATGCGCTGGTCGCGCCGAGCAGCCATACCAGCACATCGCTGGAGACCCGTGCGGCGCGCCAGAGCAGGCCCTCCACGGCGAGCACCATGTGAATGAACAGGATCACCAGCACCACCCAGCGGCCGCCGAAGACCGCTGCCGCCGAGAAGCCGGCGCCGAGGAAGAGGGCCCAGGGCCAGGTGTGGGTGAGGGTGCGGTGGCCGCCGGAGCGACGGCGCTCGCCCTTGGTGCGGGTGGAGTTGTAGACGCTCTCCGAGATCTTGTCGATCAGCCCGCACAGCGCACGGGACAAGGGTCCGAACGCGCGGGAGATGGTGGCCGACCTGTGGTCGAGATCCGGTGCCAGCGCCGCACCCGAACTGACGAGTGCCCCGGCGAGGAGTACCGGCCACGGCATCGGGTGGCCCAGCACCGTAGCGCCGGCCCCCACCACCAGCCAGGCCGCGGCCCCCGACAGCGAATGCGCCGGTCCCATCATGATCGTTCCCCACCCCTGTTGTCGCTCGCCGTGTGCCGATGACGCTCGGCTCGCCCGCCGTGCTGACGACCGATCGGCAACACAGCGTAGCGTCAGATGATCACCCCGGTGCGACCGGTTCCCGTATCCGGTACGGGGGGAGGCAGTATGGGGAGCGTGACAGCCACCCTTATCGATCAGATGCCGAGCGACGCCGATCCCGATGCCCTCTACGAAGTCTTCTCCGGCTGGGCAGAGGAACGCGGCATCTCGCTCTACTCCGCCCAGGAAGAGGCGCTGATCGAGGTGGTCTCCGGCGCCAACGTGATCCTCTCGACACCGACCGGCTCCGGAAAGAGCCTGGTCGCCGCGGGTGCGCACTTCGCCGCGCTCGCCCGGAACGAGGTCACCTTCTACACGGCGCCGATCAAGGCACTCGTCTCGGAGAAGTTCTTCGACCTGTGCAAGATCTTCGGCACCGAGAACGTCGGCATGCTCACCGGCGACGCGTCCGTCAACGCCGACGCCCCCATCATCTGCTGCACCGCCGAGGTGCTGGCCTCCATCGCGCTGCGGGACGGCGCGGACGCCGACGTCGGCCAGGTGGTGATGGACGAATTCCACTTCTACGCGGAGCCGGACCGGGGCTGGGCCTGGCAGATTCCGCTGCTGGAACTGCCGCAAGCACAGTTCGTCCTGATGTCGGCGACGCTGGGAGACGTCTCGCGCTTCGAGGAGGACCTGGCACGCCGCACGGGCCGCGAGACCACCGTCGTCCGGTCCGCCACCAGGCCGGTGCCGCTGTCCTACGAATACCGCACCAGCTCGCTGACCGAGACGATGACCGAGCTGCTGGAGACTCATCAGGCGCCGGTCTACATCGTGCACTTCACGCAGGCGCAAGCCGTCGAGCGGGCGCAGGCGCTGATGAGCATCAACATGTGCACGCGCGCCGAGAAGGACGAGATCGCCAAGATCATCGGTAGCTTCCGCTTCACCACCAAATTCGGCCGCAACCTCTCCCGGTACGTGCGCCACGGCATCGGCGTGCACCACGCGGGCATGCTGCCGAAGTACCGGCGGCTGGTGGAACGGCTGGCCCAGGCGGGCCTGTTGAAGGTCATCTGCGGTACGGACACCCTCGGCGTCGGCGTGAACGTCCCGATCCGCACGGTGCTGTTCACCGCGCTGACGAAATACGACGGTACGCGCGTGCGTACTCTGCGCGCACGGGAGTTCCATCAGATCGCCGGCCGCGCCGGCCGGGCGGGCTTCGACACCTCCGGGCTCGTCGTTGCCCAGGCGCCGGAGCACGTCGTCGAGAACGAGAAGGCCCTGGCCAAGGCCGGGGACGACCCGAAGAAGCGCCGTAAGGTCGTGCGCAAGAAGGCTCCGGAGGGCTTCGTCAACTGGGGCCGGCAGACCTTCGAGAAGCTGATCGCCTCCGACCCCGAGCCGCTCATCTCGCGCTTCCGGGTCACCCACGCGATGCTGCTGTCCGTGATCGCCCGTCCCGGCGACGCCTTCGCCCAGATGCGGAAGCTGCTGGAGGACAACCACGAGGACCGGCGTGCCCAGTTGAGGCACATCCGGCGGGCCATAGCCATCTACCGTTCGCTGCTGGACGGCGGGGTCGTGGAACGGCTCGCGGAGCCCGACGCCCAGGGCCGCAGCATCCGGCTCACCGTGGATCTGCAGCAGAACTTCGCGCTCAACCAGCCGCTGTCCACCTTCGCGCTGGCCGCCTTCGAACTGCTCGACCCCGAGTCTCCCTCCTACGCACTGGACATGGTCTCGGTCCTCGAGTCGACCCTCGACGACCCCCGGCAGATCCTGGCCGCCCAGACCAACAAGGCCAAGGGCGAGGCCGTCGCGCAGATGAAGGCCGACGGGGTCGAGTACGAGGACCGGATGGAGCGGCTGATGGAGATCAGCTATCCGCAGCCACTGGAAGAGCTCCTCTTCCACGCCTACGGCCTCTACCGCAAGTCCCATCCCTGGGTGGGTGACCATCCGCTCTCCCCCAAGTCGGTCATCCGTGACATGTACGAACGGGCGATGACCTTCACGGAGTTCGTCTCCTTCTACGAACTGGCCCGTACCGAAGGCATCGTGCTGCGCTATCTCGCGAGCGCCTACAAGGCCATGGAGCACACCGTCCCGGACGAGAGGAAGTCCGAGGACTTCCAGGACATCATCGAGTGGCTCGGCGAGATGGTCCGCCAGGTCGACTCCAGCCTGCTCGACGAGTGGGAGCAGCTGGCCAATCCCGAGGAAGAGACCGCCGAGGAAGCGCGGGAGCGCGCCGACCAGGTCAAGCCGGTCACCTCCAACGCACGTGCCTTCCGGGTCCTGGTGCGCAACGCGATGTTCCGGCGGGTGGAACTGGCCGCACTGGACAAGTTCGGCGAACTGGGCGAGCTGGACGCCGACTCCGGCTGGGACGGGGACGCCTGGGCGGCGGCCATGGACGGCTACTGGGAGGAGTACGACGACCTGGGCACCGGACCCGATGCCCGTGGCCCCAGGCTGCTCATGATCGAGGAGGTGCCACAGGACGCGCTGTGGCGGGTCCGCCAGACCTTCGCCGACCCCAACGGCGATCACGACTGGGGCATCTCCGCCGAGGTCGACCTCACGGCCTCCGACGAGGAAGGCCGCGCCGTGCTCACAGTCACCGGAGTGGGCCGGCTCTGAGGGCCGCCTCAGGAAGCCGGCCGGCCCGCGCCCGTATCCCGGCACCACCGGACGGCCCGTCGGCGCCGGCCGCGCAGGCGGGAGAGGAGGCGCGCCCGCCTGCGCGCGTGACCCGCTCCGGTGCCGCCCTCGGTGCACGATCCCTGCCCCGGCGGTGACACGGGACGGCCGGATTCGGTGTCCGCGGTCGACTCCGGCGCGCCGTCGGGTGGCGCCGGACGCACGGAATCCGAAGCGCGGGCTTCCTCCAGGTACGCCGCGAGCATCAGCCGGTGCCCGCGGATCTCGTCGTCGTCCGTCGCCACGCACAGCTCCTCCGCCACCTCCCGGGAGGCGGGTGACCGGCCCCGGACGGTCACCAGCTCCGGCTTGAGGGCGACCAGACGGGCGCGCTCGACGGGGTCGGGCACCGCCTCCCCCACGGCGTCCGCGTGGAGCACCGTGGCCCTGACGGCGCACCGCTCCCACGGCCCGGCCGCCTGCTCGGAGAGCTGGCCGACGCGGCGGCCGCGCCAGTGCCGGGCGCGCAGGTCCACCCCCTCCTCGAGCAGTACGCGCAACCCGCGCGGGAGGCTTCCGGAGAGCAGCTCGGCACGGCGCTCCTCGAAAGCCAGCAGCTCCCCCGCGAGATAGAGCCAGACCACGGTGCGATACCGGTTCACGTAGAAGTGCGCCGGGGTGAAGAAGCCGCCGCGCGCGAGGCGGGCGAAGCGGACCGAGCTGATGCCCAGCAACCCGGCGCCCTTGGCCGCGTCCACCACGCGCAGCCGCTCGCGGACGCTTCCCGGAAAGCCGTCCGACGCCTTCAACCGGGCCAGTTCCGCGCGCGACACCCGGCACCGGGCCGATCCGGCGGCCGCGCCGCGGACGGTGCGCACCTCTCCCGCCTGCACGGCGAGCTCCAACAGCCCGGGCTGCAGGCCCAGTTCCCTGGCAGCCGTACGCATCGCCACATCATCGGGCATGACCGTCCCCCGTCCCTCTGTTGCCGTTCAACTACTTTCCGTGACGGACAGTAGCCAGTCAAGAGCCATTCCGCCGCCCCTGTGGATAACTCTCGCCGCGCCGCTAGTGCCGGGAGGGGCGTTTAGTGCCGGGAGGGGCGTTAGAGACCGTTGCGCGTGGCCAGACCGAGATGTTCACCGACGCGGTTCACGAGCAGCGTCATCTCGTACGCGACCTGGCCGACGTCGGCTTCCGCCCCGGTCAGCACGCACAGGCAGCTTCCCTCCCCGGCTATGGTCACGAAGAGCAGCCCCTCCTCGAATTCGATCATCGTCTGGCGTGCGCTTCCGGCTCCGAAGTGCTGCCCAGAGCCCTTCGCGAGACTGTGCAGACCTGACGCGACTGCCGCGAGATGCTCGGCGTCCTCCCGTTCCAGACTCTGGCTGTTCCCCGTGACCAGACCGTCCGTCGAGAGCACCATCGCGTGCCGCACGGAAGAGATCCGCTCGGTCATATCGTCAAGCAGCCAGTCGAGCCCTGTGTTCAGCGCCATCCCCGTGTCCCCCTTCTCCTCGGCAACTGCCGTGCCACCCTTACCCACGACAACGCGGTGGGCAACCATCTGCTTACGACACGCACTCGCACCCACGAGCCGAGTACGACTGGCGCAGTATGGGGCCATGGCTGACAAGATGACCGAAGACGAGTGGCGCGGTTTCGTTTCCGAAGGCACCCGCACCGGGAAGCTGGCGACGGTGCGGGCCGACGGCAGTCCGCATGTGGCCCCGGTGTGGTTCGTACTCGACGGCGAGGACGTCGTCTTCAACACGGGTGAGACCACGGTCAAGGGACGCAATCTCGCACGCGACGGCCGGGTCGCGATCTGTGTGGACGACGAGCGCCCGCCGTTCGGCTTCGCCGTGCTTCAGGGCCGGGCCGAGCTGAGCAGCGACCTGACCGACATGCGGTACTGGGCCACCCGTATCGCCGCCCGGTACATGGGCGAGGAGCTCGCAGACCAGTTCGGCGCCCGCAACGCCGTCCCCGGTGAACTGCTCGTGCGGGTGCGCGTCGAGAAGGTCGTGGCGCTGGCCGGACTCGCCGACTGACGGCCCGCGCCAGTCGTTCAGGGGTTGTTCACGCGCGGCGCGGTCCGGAGCTCAGGTGCTCACCCACCTGACTGACCAGTCGCGCCATCTCGTAGGCGATGAGCGCGATATCGGCCTCCGCGTCCGCGAGGAGCGCGAGGGCCGAGCCGTCGCCGGCGGCCACGACGAAGAGGAAACCGCCGTCCAGTTCCACCATGGTCTGGTGCGGGTCACCCACTTCGAAGTGCCGCCCCACCCCCTTGGCGAGACTGTGGAAACCGGAGGCGACCGCCGCCAGATGCTCCACCTCCTCGCGGCCCAGCCCGTCCGAAGCTCCGGTCGGCAGGCCGTCGTCGGAGAGCACCAGCGCCCCGCGGACGTCGGTGACCCGGGCCGTCAGGTCATCGAGCAGCCAGTCGAGCTTGGCTGCGCGGTGGGTCTCTTCCGTCACGGAACCTCCTCGGATGGGTGTGCCGCCCGTCCGAGCCCGGCTCACGGTCGGCGACCGCGCACGGAAACCGGCCCTGCGCACCCTTCCGGCCTCGCCACACCTCAGTTCTTGTGACACTAGTGAGCGGTCACCGGTCGCGCCACCGTCGTAACGGCGCAGCCGTGGAGGCCGGTGTTCGCACCGCGTGCGCCCCGGCGCGCTCCTGGCGCACGCGCGGGACCGTGGTGCGCCCTCCGACCGGTGAAGGCCGCCGGGTCACCCGTGCTGCCTCCTGCGGTGCGGTACCGGGCATCCAGCAGCCTCCGAGGCCTCGTTGCCGGGGAAGGTGCCCAGGTCGGCGACGCGGTAGCCGTCCGGATAGCCGGGGTAGCCCTTGATCTCCGGGTTCTGGCGGGCGTAGTGCGGCTCGCGGCGGGGCGGCAGCAGCCGAACGGCGCGGGCCCGCAACTGGAGCGCGCCGCGTACCAGCCGCCGCAGGCCCGGTCGGGGCGGGCCGTAGCGGAAGGCACGCAGCAAAGAGTCGTCCAGGAGCGCCCTGCTCGCGCCGCGCACCGCGGGAGCGAGCAAGCGGGGGTACCAGGAGGCCATCAGCTCCAGCGTCGCGTCCGAGACTCTGCGCGCGTCCGGGTCCCAGCCGAAGTGTGCCGCCTCGTAGTCGTCGAGGCAGCTCTCGAAGGCGGGGTAGTCGGAGGGGACTCGCGTGATCCCCAAGTGCCGGCCCAGGGTGCGGTAGTACACGGCGGCGGCGTGCTGCTCGTGGTGGGTGAGCCGGCGCCAGCCGTAGGCGTCGAGCCATCGCTTCGGCATCACCACGAACGTGCACAGCACATAGCGCATCTCGTCATCGGAGATGTCGTAGCGGCGGTGCATCTGGTTGATGCGGCGGATCGCGGTGCGCCCGTCCTCGGAGTCGAAACCGTGCTCCACGACCGCGTCCAGGAGCAGCGCCGTGTCGTCGTAGCGCTTCTGTGTACGGTCCGTCAGCTCCGCCGTCTCCGCCAGCAGCCGGCCGATACCCGGCACCGCGTAGGTGCGGTACAGGGCGAGTTCGAGCGCTCGGGCGAAGTCCCAGGGGAACTCGTACGTCGCCGTGAGGCGGTAGATCTCCAGGAAGTCGGCTTCCGGGTCGAGCCGGAGAATGTGCCTCAGCCGTTCGTATCGCTGCACGTCGAGACCCCTTTGTCACCAGCCCCGCCCTGTTGGCGGGCTGACTCTAGAGTTAAGGTTCCCGACAACTGACGGAAGGGGAGGCGCGGTGGCCGCCGAAGATGACGACGCGCTGTATGTGTTGACGGCTGTACTGCTGACTCCCGCTCAGTTCCCGAGCGTCCTCGGGGATGACTACCCCGAGGCGTGCGCACGACTCGGCCTGGAGCCCTACGCGGAGGGGTACGGACTGGTGCTGGGCCAGGACGGCAGCGGTGCCCGCTGGACGGTGGCAACAGACGATGTGACCCTGGTCGCCTGCGCCGTCGCCGCCTGGGACTGCGGGATGGAGTACGACCTCTCCCCCAGCGAACGTTCCGTGGTCGCGGCGCTTCCCGGCTGGCCCCTCGCCGTGGCTGTCGCCGCCCCAGGAGTGCCGGCACCGCACGACCCGGAGCCCGACGAGGGCTCCGACGGTCCACAGGAAGCGCTGGTACCGCCGGTCACCGAGGAGTGGGGGCCCGCACAACGGCGGCTGGGCGCGGACGAGATCGCGCTCCAGTGGGCCGCGTGGCGCCAACAGGTCGAGGAAGACGTCGAGTTCGTGGAGACCGGGGAGAAGCCGAACGAGAAGGTGCGGCGCGTTCTGGACGAGGTGCGGGCCTATCTGGAGACCCCGCCGCCCCCGGGACGGGTCCGCTCGGCCTTCGCCTCCGGCGACGCCCGCACGCTGCGGTGCGACGGTCCGGGCTGGAGCATGGTGGCTCGCACGGACGACATCGCCTTCCTGCTGCTCGACGACGAGCCGGGCGAGGTTCTGCCGGTCGGCCGCGGAGCGGAGTTGCCCGGGCTGCTGGAGGCGCTGGACGGCATGGCGGTCCGGCCGGCCGCCTGACCAACACCGGCGGTGGCCTCAGCGCTGCGGGCACCGGGACGGGGCACAGCTGTACCGCCTCACGCCGGGGCATCACCGGCCTCGGGCGCGACCCATCTCATGGACCGGCTCAGCGAACCCTCGCGCGAGGGACGTGATCAGCGGCGGATTTCCTTGCGGCCGACCCGGCGCAGCCGACGCCGCTGCGAGGGGTCGAGCGTCAGGTAAGCGATGGCCGGCACACCGACGATCACCGCAAGGGCGATCCAGAACGTCGTCAGCCACCACAGGAGAAGCCCCACGGCCACACCGCCGACGGCGATCTTTCCTCTGTTGGTCATTTCCATCCTCCTCCGGGCGGCGCTGCCGCACCTGCCTCTGTCCAGGAGAACGCCCATTCCACTCCTGGGGTTCCCTCGCTGTGCCCGCCCACACCCGGCGCTGAGGTACCCTCGGCCGCCTCAGGCTCCACTAGTCAAATTTGGGGAATGCGTCAGCACTGTGAGCCGGACCACCACAACGCCCGCACAGATCTCGCAGCTCGCACGCTCCGCGGCCGTCCTGCTGCCCGCTGATCCGCCGCGTTCGACACGGATGGCTTTCTGGCGTCCGGACGGTGCGCCACCGGTCCGCGGCCGGGACGATCTCGAGCAGCTGACCGTCGCACTCCCCGACGGCGAAGGCACGGTCCGCACCCGAACGGTGTCCGCTCTGCCACTGTCCGTACGGGACGCGCTCGCCGTCCTGACCCGGGCGCGCTCCGGCCAGGAGCGGACCGGGGGAACCGAGGCGACCGGAGGAACCGGATCCGCGATCGCCTTCTGGGGCGCCGCCGCCCTTTTCGCGCTGCACCTGGCCGCGCGGGGGCGGCTGCTTCCCGGACTGAGCCCGGCAGACCACGACGCCTGGCGGCTCGGCCCGCTAGACCCGGACGACATCGAGCGACTGCGCCATCTCGCCGCGGCGATGCCTCCGCACGCGCATGCCCTCCCGCTCCCGGGCGCCGGCCCGCTACGGCTGCCCGAGCCGGAGCGCCAGTTGCGCGTCTTCCTCGACGCCGTCGCCGACGGCCTCCCGCGCACGCCCGCGGCCGCACTCGTCACCGGCCACCCGGCCTTCGCGTCGGAACCGGGGGTGCGCATCCCCGAGCTGCGGGCCTGGGCCGCCGATATCGCCGCGGGACATGACGCGGGTGTACGGCTCTCGCTCCGCGTCGAGATCACCGGGCTCACCGCGGGCGACGCCGCATCCGACGCGGGGCCGAGCTTCCGCGCGGTGGTGCAGATGCACAGCGTCAGTGACCCCGCTGTGGTGGCCGACGCGGCCGAGGTCTGGTCTGGCGCCTCCCGCGCCGCGACGGACTTCGGCCCGCGTGCCCGTACGGACGCTCTGCTGACGCTGCGCCGGGCGGCCGCCGCCTGGGACACCCTCACCCCGCTGCTGACCGCTGCCGTGCCGGACTCCGTCGAGCTTGCCGAGGAGGAGATCGCCGAGCTGCTGGCGGCCCCGGTCTCCCGGGCACTCGAAGCCGCGGGCCTGCGGGTGCACTGGCCGCGACAGCTCGCACGTGAGCTCACGGCCCGTGCCGTCATCAGCCCCGCCGGCACCGAGGGCCCGGGAACCCGCGGGAGCACCGACGGCGGACCGCCGTCCCTGCTGTCCGCCGACTCCCTGCTCAGCTTCGACTGGCGCCTCGCGGTCGGCGACACCGAACTGACCCGTGCCGAGCTGAACCGGCTGGCCGAATCCGGACGCCCGGTCGTACGGCTGCGCGGTCAGTGGGCGCTGGTGGACCCGGCGGTGGTACGCCGGGCGAGGAACCGCCGGGATCACGGGGTCACCCCCCTCGACGCGCTGAGCACCGTGCTCGCCGGCACGGTGGAGGAGGGCGGAGAGCGTGTCGAGGTGTGCGCCTCGGGGTGGCTGGAGACGCTCCGCGCACGGCTTTGCGATCCGGATGCCGCCGAGGGCACATCCGTCGTGGCGCAGCCCGACGCGCTCGCGGCGACACTGCGCGACTATCAACTGCGCGGCCTGGACTGGCTGCACCGGATGACCTCGCTGGGCCTGGGCTGCTGTCTCGCCGACGACATGGGGCTGGGCAAGACCGTCACGCTCATCGCGCTCCATCTGCACCGGCAGCGGCAGCCCGGGGCCGCCGGAGCCACCCTGATCGTCTGTCCGGCCTCGCTGATGGGCAACTGGCAGCGCGAGATCGAGCGGTTCGCACCGGGAACACCGGTGCGCCGCTACCACGGGACGGCGCGGAGCCTGACGGACGTGACCGACGGCGAGTTCGTGCTGACGACATACGGCACGATGCGGCTGGACGCGGAGGGGCTGGCCGGACTCCCGGCGCCGGGCTGGGACATGGTGGTCGCGGACGAGGCCCAGCACGTGAAGAACCCGCACTCGGCGACGGCCCGGCAGCTGCGCACCATCACGGCAAGATCGCGCGTCGCCCTCACCGGCACCCCCGTCGAGAACAACCTCTCCGAACTCTGGTCGATCCTCGACTGGACCACTCCGGGACTGCTGGGGCGGCTGGGCACGTTCCGCAGACGCTACGCGGAGGCGGTGGAGGGCGGTGGCGACCCCGCCGCCGCCGAACGGCTCGCCCGGCTGGTGCGTCCCTTCCTGCTGCGCCGCCATAAGACCGACCCGGGCATCGCGCCCGAACTGCCGCCGAAGACCGAAACCGACCGCGCCGTGCTGCTGACCGCTGAGCAGGCCGGGCTGTACGAAGCAGTCGTACGCGAGGGCATGGCCGAGGTGTCCGGCACCGACGGCTTTGCACGCCGCGGCGCCGTCGTCAAACTGCTGACCGCTCTCAAGCAGATCTGCAACCACCCCGCCCAGTACCTCAAGGAAGACTCTCCACGGCTGCCCGGACGCTCCGGAAAGCTGGAGCTGATGGACGAACTGCTCGAGGCGATCCTCGCCGAGGAGGGATACGGCGGCGTGCTGGTCTTCACCCAGTACGTGACCATGGCGCGCCTGCTGGAGCGCCATCTCGCCGACCGCGGTGTGCCCACGCAGCTGCTGCACGGCGGCACTCCGGTTGCCCGGCGCGAGGAGATGGTGCGCCGCTTCCAGGACGGTGAGGCCCCTGTCTTCCTGCTGTCGCTGAAGGCGGCGGGCACCGGACTGAACCTGACCCGCGCCGCCCACGTCATCCACTACGACCGCTGGTGGAACCCCGCCGTCGAGGAACAGGCCACCGACCGCGCGTACCGCATCGGGCAGACCCAGCCCGTACAGGTGCACCGGCTGATCGCCGAGGGAACAATCGAGGACCGCATCTCCGAAATGCTCCAGCGCAAACAGGCACTCGCGGACTCCGTACTCGGCTCCGGCGAGGCGGCGCTGACCGAGCTGTCCGACAGCGAACTCACCGGCCTCGTCGAGCTGCGGAGGAACGGGCGATGACAGAGACAGACCGAACATCCCCTTCCGGCGTCCGGCCACCGGCGCCCGACGGAGAACGCACCTTCGCCCCCCTGCCACCCGCTCGCGGGCGCGGGTTCGCGGATGCCGTGAAGACGTGGTGGGGCGTGCGGTGGCTGAAGGCACTGGAGGACACGGCGCTGGACGGCGAACAGCTCAGACAGGGGCGCAGATACGCGCGCCAGGGCGCCGTCGGCGCCGTCTCTGTACGTCCTGGGCGGATCACCGCCGTGGTCCGCGGCCGGGACGGGACGCCCTACCGTGCCGACGTGCTGCTGAGGGAGCTGACGGCCGCCGAGTGGGACCGGCTGCTGGAGGTGGCGGCCCGGGAGGCGGGCCACATCGCGGCGCTGCTGGACCGCGTCATGCCGCCGCACCTGGTGGAGGACGCCGAGAGTGCGGGTGTCGAACTCCTGCCGGGCATCGGCGACCTGGGCCCTTCCTGCGACTGCGACGCCTGGGACCACTGCCCGCACACCGTCGCACTCTGCTGCCAGCTGGCACGGCTGCTGGACCAGGACCCCTTCGTGCTGCTGTTGCTCCGCGGCCGTGGCGAGCGGGAGGTGCTCGATGAACTGCAGCTGCGCAGCGCCGCACGCGCCGCCCCGGGCAGGCCACGGGCCGCGACGGACCCAGCCGCGACGGACCGGGACACGGAGGAGGCCGGGGAAGCGACAGCGGGCGAAGGGGAGCAGGCCGGGGTGCCGGCCCACGAGGCCTTCGCCCTCGGCGCGATCCTGCCGCCGCTGCCGGCCGCGCCGCCACCCGTCGCCGAGCCCGGCCGCGGACCCTCGCTGGACGGCGGCACGTCCCCGGTGCCCGGACCGGACGTGGCCGCACTGGAGTTCCTCGCCTCGGATGCGGCCCTGCGGGCCCGGCAGTTGCTCGGGGAGGCGCTCGCCCCGGGTCACGCCGACAGCGCGCCGCCCGTAGCGCTCACCGAGTGGCAGGACGCGGTGCGACTCGCCGCCGCCCGGCCCGGACACCTGGTCGCCGAACGCCTGGCGGCGGGCTGCGGGCGCACCCACGCGCAGCTTCAGCCCGCCGTACGCGCCTGGGAGTTGGGCGGCACGCACGCACTGGCCGTACTGGAGGAGGCGTGGACGCCGGGGCCGGCGGACATGGCCCGGGCCCGTGACCAGCTCGCCGCGGCATGGGCATGGGACGAGGCGCGGCCGGCGCTGCGCGGCACGCGCAATCGCTGGACGGCGGCGGGGGGCGAGGTTCAGCTGCGGTACGGGCGGGACGGGCGCTGGTGGCCGTACCGCAAGGAGCGCGGCACCTGGTGGCCCGCGGGCGGGGCCGAAGCGGACCCCGCCGCGGCGCTGGCCGCCGCGGGCGAAGCGAACGGATCCGGCCGGGGCGGGCGGGCCTG
>NZ_JBOHCV010000200.1:0-8372 GCF_050698815.1 Streptomyces sp. | reverse complement strand
GGCCGGGACACGGCCGCCATCATCGATGCCGCGGTGGACGGTGAGCTCGCCGCGCTGGTCGTCGGCGGCGTCGAACTCGCCGACCTGCCCGACCCGGCGCGTGCCGCACAGGCGCTGGACGAGGTCGGCTTCCTCGTCAGCCTGGAGCTGCGGCCGAGCGACGTCACCTCACGGGCGGACGTCGTCCTCCCGGTCTCCGCCGTCGTGGAGAAGTCCGGCACCTTCCTCAACTGGGAAGGCCGTGCACGCCCGTTCGAGGCGTCGCTCAAGGCGGACCAGATGACCCGCCGCCACGTACAGCCCGACGCACGGGTGCTGCACATGCTCGCGGACGCCCTCGACACACACCTGGGACTTCCGGACGTACGCACCATCCGCTCCGAGATCGACAGGCTCGGCCAGTGGGAGCCGAACGGCTCCTCGCCCGCCGCCCCCGCGGACTCCCGCACCGCGGCCACCTCGACGCCGCAGGCTGGCAAGGGCGAGGCAGTGCTCGCAGGGCACCGGCTGCTGCTGGACAAGGGGCGGCTGCAGGACGGCGACGAGGCCCTGGCCGGCACTCGGCACGCGGCCCTCGCCCGGCTCTCACCCGCCACCGCGGCGGACAACGGCGTGGTCGACGGCGACACGCTCGCCGTCACGGGGCCGGCCGGGACCGTGCGATTCCCGCTCCGGGTCACCGACATGCCCGACCACGTCGTGTGGCTCCCGCTGAACTCGGCGGGGCACGGCGTCGTCGCCGACACCGGGGCGCGCCCCGGTGACCTCGTACGGCTCACGGAGGCCGCCGACGCGAAGGAGGTGGACGCGTGAGCACGCTCGCCCACCTCGCGGCGTCCGAGCGGAGCATCGTGGCCGCGGAGGACCTGTCGGCCTTCGGCACCGACCCCTGGTGGCTGATCGGCCTCAAGGCCGTCTTCTGCTTCGCCTTCCTCATGCTCACCGTGCTGATCTCCATCGTGATGGAGCGCAAGGTCGTCGCCTGGATGCAGCTGCGCATCGGCCCGAACCGGCACGGCCCCTGGGGCATGCTGCAGTCGCTGGCCGACGGCATCAAGCTCATGCTCAAGGAAGACGTCGTGGTCAAGGGCGCCGACAAGGCGGTCTACATCCTGGCCCCGATCCTCGGTGCGATCCCCGCCTTCATGGCGATCGCGGTGATCCCCTTCGGGCCGCCCGGCAACGAGGTGTCGGTCTTCGGCACCCGTACCGCCATGCAGCTCACCGACATGCCGGTGGCCGTGCTCTACATCCTGGCCACCGCCTCCATCGCCGCCTACGGCGTGGTGCTCGCGGGCTGGTCCTCCGGCTCGACCTACCCGCTGCTCGGCGGCGTACGGGCCACGGCCCAGGTCATCAGCTACGAGGTCGCGATGGGCCTCAGCTTCGCCGCCGTCTTCCTGCACTCCGGCTCGATGTCCACCTCGGCCATCGTCGACGCGCAGGACGACCGATGGTTCGCGATCCTGCTGCCGGTCTCCTTCCTCGTCTACATGGTGTCGATGGTGGGCGAGGCGCATCGCGCACCCTTCGACATGCCGGAGTCAGAGGGCGACCTGGTCGGCGGCTACAACACCGAGTACTCGTCGATCAAGTTCGCGATGTTCATGCTCGCCGAGTACATCCACATGGTCACCCTCTCCGCCCTCGCGGTCACCCTCTTCCTGGGCGGCTGGCGGGCGCCGGCACCCATCTCCACGTACTGGGAGGGCGCCAACCACGGCTGGTGGCCGCTGCTGTGGTTCACCGGCAAGCTGGTCGTGCTGCTCTTCGGCTTCGTCTGGATCCGCGGCACGCTGCCGCGCGTGCGCTACGACCAGTTCATGAAGCTGGGCTGGAAAGTCCTCATCCCGGTCTCCATGGCCTGGCTGATGCTGGTCGCGGCCGTCCGGGTGATGCGGAACGAGAACTACTCCTTCACCGGCATCATCTACTGGGTCGGTGGCGGGGTCCTCGTCGTGCTGCTCCTCTCCTTCGTCTACGACATCTTCCGCGAACGCGCGGAGGCGGCCGTGGAGGAAGAGGAGAAGCAGGCGGCCGACAGGACGCCGTTCGACCCGATGGCGGGCGGTTTCCCCGTACCGCCGCTGCCCGGACAGACCCTCCCGCCCGTACCGAGGCGCCGCTCGCACAGGGACCGCGAGCTGGTCGGTACGGCGGCCGAGCCCGGCGAGAGCGCGGACAAGCGTGACGGGACCAAGGAAGGAAGGGAGGCCGACGGTGCCTGAGAACCCATTGGCCGGTTTCGGCGTGACCTTCAAGGCCATGTTCAAGAGGCGGCTGACCGAGCAGTACCCGGAGTACAAGAAGCCGACGGCGCCCCGCTTCCACGGCCGCCACCAGCTCAACCGCCACCCGGACGGGCTGGAGAAGTGCATCGGCTGCGAGCTGTGCGCGTGGGCCTGCCCGGCGGACGCCATCTACGTCGAGGGCGCGGACAACACCGACGAGGAGCGCTACTCGCCGGGCGAGCGCTACGGCCGCGTCTACCAGATCAACTACCTGCGCTGCATCCTGTGCGGCCTGTGCGTCGAGGCGTGCCCCACTCGCGCGCTGACCATGACCAACGACTACGAACTCGCCGACTCCTCCCGCGAATCGCTCATCTTCACCAAGAAGGAGCTGCTCGCGGGCCTCGACGAGGGCATGGTCGACTCCCCGCACGCCATCTTCCCCGGCATGACGGAGAAGGACTACTACCGCGGGCTGGTCACCGAGGCCGCCCCGGACACGGACGTCCAGCCCGTCACCGACACCGGCGACCCGCAGGAGTCGGCCAGGGACTTCGGAGCGGCGGAACCGGCCTCCCAGCCGCTGGTCACCGACGCGCCCGCCGCGACGGGCGGCGGCGTCGACCCCTCCTCGCGCGACATCTCCGCCGAGGAGGCGGGCGAGCAGGGCGCCGCGGCCAGGGCCGCGGGCAACCGCTCGGGCAACGACTCGAAGGAGGGCAGGTGACCGTGCTGTCCTTGCCTTCGACGGATTCCGCGGACGCGCTGACCCTCGCCGCCACCGCCACCTCGGCCGGTGAGGCGGTGCAGTTCTGGGTGCTGGGCACCATCGCCGTCCTCGGCGCGCTCGGCACCGTACTGCTGCGCCGCGCCGTGCACTCGGCACTGTGCCTCGCCGGAACCATGATCATCCTGGCGATCTTCTACCTCGCCAACGGCGCGTACTTCCTAGGCGTCGTGCAGATCGTCGTCTACACCGGCGCGGTCATGATGCTCTTCCTCTTCGTGCTGATGCTGGTGGGCGTGAGCGCCGCCGACTCGCTCAAGGAGACCCTCAAGGGGCAGCGCTGGCTCGCGGCCGGCTGCGGCCTCGGGCTGGGCATCCTGCTGATCGCCGGGCTCGCCCAGACCTCGATGGGCTCCTTCACCGGACTCGCCGCGGCCAACCGGGGCGGCAACGTACCGGCGCTGGCGGCGCAGCTGTTCACCAAGTACGTCGTCGCCTTCGAGGTGGTGGGCGCACTGCTCACCGTCGCCGCCGTGGGCGCGACGCTGCTGACGCACCGGGAGCGGATCGAGAAGGCCAAGTCGCAGCGCGAGCAGGCCGAGGAGCGGGTCAGGGGCGGCAAGCAGCTGCCTCCGATGCCCGCGCCCGGCGTGTACGCGCGGCACAACGCCGTCGACCGTCCCGGCCTGCTGCCCGACGGCACCCCCTCCGACATGACCGTCAGCGCGACGCTGCGCGACCGGGGCCAGATGCGCGAGGTCGGTCCCGAGGCGCTGCGCCGGGTCGCCGCTCTCGAGCAGCGGACCGCCGACAACCACGGGCAGACCGAGCACGTCGGGCGGATGTACGGCGAGCCGCACGAGCCCGACCCCGACCCGGATCTGGACGCGGCACGGGAACGGGACGCGGCCCGGGAACGCGACGCCCGTAAGGCAGAAAGTGAGGAGGCGGCCAAGTGAGCCCCGTCAACTACGTCTATCTCGCCGCCGTGCTGTTCACCATCGGCGCCGCCGGAGTGCTGATCCGGCGGAACGCCATCGTGGTGTTCATGTCGGTCGAACTGATGCTGAACGCGGCCAACCTGACCCTGGTCGCCTTCTCCCGCATCCACGGGAATCTCGACGGCCAGATCATGGCGTTCTTCGTCATGGTCGTCGCCGCCGCCGAGGTCGTGGTCGGGCTGGCGATCATCGTCATGCTGTACCGCTCCCGGCACTCGGCCTCGGTCGACGACGCCAGCCTGATGAAGCTGTAAGGGGTACGAACCAGTGGAGTCATTGATCGGACTGCTCGTCCTCCTCCCCATGCTGGGCGCGGGCGTGCTGTTGTGCGGTGGCAAGCGCCTGGACCGGGCGGGCCATTGGGTGGGCGTGCTGCTCGCCGCGGCCTCGTTCGTCGTCGGCGCGGTCCTCTTCTTCGACATGCTCGGCAAGCCCGCCGACGGACGCGCCCTGCACCAGAACCTGTTCAGCTGGGTGCCGGTGGAGGGCTTCCAGGCCGATGTGGCCTTCCAGCTCGACCAGTTGTCGATGACCTTCGTGCTGCTGATCACCGGGGTGGGATCGCTGATCCACCTCTACTCGGTCGGTTACATGGAGCACGACGAGGGCCGCCGCCGCTTCTTCGGCTATCTCAACCTCTTTCTCGCGGCGATGCTGCTGCTCGTCCTCGCCGACAACTTCCTGCTGCTCTACGTCGGCTGGGAGGGCGTCGGCCTCGCCTCGTACCTGCTCATCGGGTTCTGGCAGCACAAGCCGAGCGCGGCGGTGGCGGCGAAGAAGGCGTTCCTGGTCAACCGCGTCGGTGACGCGGGGCTGGCCATCGCCATCTTCCTGATGTTCACCACCTTCGGCACCTTCGCCTTCGCGCCCGTACTGAGCAACGCCGCCGACGCGGGCGAGGGCAAGCTGACGGCGATCGGGCTGATGCTGCTGCTCGCCGCCTGCGGCAAGTCCGCGCAGGTGCCGCTGCAGTCCTGGCTCGGCGACGCGATGGAGGGCCCGACCCCGGTCTCCGCCCTCATCCACGCCGCCACCATGGTCACCGCCGGCGTCTACCTCATCACCCGGTCCGGCGCGATCTTCAACGGGGCGCCCGACGCGCAGCTCGCGGTCGTCGTGGTCGGCGCGGTCACGCTCCTCTACGGAGCGATCGTCGGGTGTGCCAAGGACGACATCAAGAAGGCGCTCGCCGGTTCGACCATGTCGCAGATCGGCTACATGATCCTGGCGGCCGGACTCGGCCCGATCGGCTACGCGTTCGCCATCATGCACCTGGTCACGCACGGCTTCTTCAAGGCCGGGCTCTTCCTGGGCGCCGGCTCGGTGATGCACGGCATGAACGACGAGGTCGACATGCGCAAGTACGGCGGCCTGCGGAAGTACATGCCGGTCACCTTCGTCACCTTCGGGCTCGGCTACCTCGCCATCATCGGCTTCCCCGGTCTGTCCGGCTTCTTCTCCAACGACCAGATCATCGAGGCCGCCTTCGCCAAGGGTGGCACCCAGGGCTGGATCCTGGGCGCGGTCACCCTGCTAGGCGCGGCGATCACCGCGTACTACATGACGCGCGTGATGCTGCTGACCTTCTTCGGCGAGGAGCGCTGGAAGCGTTCCGAGGCGCAGGGCGAGCACGGCGAGCCGCACCCCCACGAGTCGCCGAAGTCCATGACGATCCCGATGATCGTGCTGGCCATCGGGTCGGTCTTCGCGGGCGGCCTCTTCAAGATCAACGAGTCGTTCGTGCACTGGCTGGAGCCGGTCACCCAGTTCGGGCACGGCCACTCCCCGGTCGCGGCGAGCACGGTGACGGGGGCGACGGTCGTCACGATGCTGATCGGTGTCGGTACGGCCTGGCTGCAGTACGGGCGCAAGGCGGTACCGGTGGTCGCGCCCCGCGGCAGCCTGCTCACCCGCGCCGCCCGGCGCGACCTGCTCCAGGACGACATCAACAGCATCGCCCTGGTCAAGCCCGGCGTGTACCTCACCCGCGGGCTGGTCTACGTCGACAACAAGGTGGTCGACGGCGTCGTCAACGGCACCGCCGCCACGTTCGGCGGGCTGTCCGGCCGTACGCGCAAGCTCCAGAACGGTTTCGTCCGCTCCTACGCGGTCTCGATGTTCGGCGGCGCGGCGGTCCTGGTCGCCGCGGTCCTGCTGATGAGGGCGGTCTGAGTCATGTCTTTTCCTTTGCTGACGGTCACCGCCGTGGTGCCCGCGATCGGCGCCATCGCCACGGCGGCCACCCCTCCCGCGCGGCGGACTGCCGCCAAGTGGCTGGCGCTGCTGTTCTCGCTGGCGACACTGGGGCTCGCCGCGGTGGTGCTGGCCCGGTTCGATCCGGGCGGTGCGCGCTACCAGCTCACCGAATCGCACGCCTGGATCCCGGACTTCGGGGTCCGGTACGAGCTGGGCGTGGACGGCATCGCCGCCGTACTGATGACGCTCACCGCCCTGCTGGTGCCCTTCGTCATCGGCGCGGCCTGGCACGACGCCGACGACCTGGAGCCGGCCAGGCCCAACCGCCGCTGGCGCCCCACCCAGGGCTTCTTCGCGCTGATCCTCGCGGTCGAGGCGATGGTGATCCTCTCCTTCGCCGCGACCGACGTCTTCCTCTTCTACATCTTCTTCGAAGCGATGCTCATCCCGCTGTACTTCCTGATCGGCGGCTTCGGGGACCGTGCGCACGCGGCGGGTGAGGAGGAGGGGGCCAAGCAACGCTCCTACGCGGCCGTGAAGTTCCTGCTCTACAACCTCGCCGGCGGTCTCATCATGCTGGCCGCGGTGGTCGGTCTTTTCGCCGCCACCTCCGACCAGCTCGGCGAGGGCACCTTCTCGCTGCAGCAGATCGCCCAGGCCCGCGCCGACGGCGACTTCGAACTGAGCAGCACCGTCGAGCGGCTGCTCTTCCTCGGCTTCTTCTTCGCCTTCGCCGTGAAGGCGCCGCTGTGGCCGCTGCACACCTGGCTGCCCAACGCCATGGGCGAGTCGACCGCGCCGGTGGCCGTGCTGATCACCGCGGTCGTCGACAAGGTCGGCACCTTCGCGATGCTCCGCTTCTGCCTCGGCCTGTTCCCGGAGGCGAGCGAGTGGGCGACGCCGGTGGTGATCGTGCTGGCGCTGATGAGCATCCTCTACGGTGCGCTGCTGGCCGTCGGCCAGCGCGACATCAAGCGCCTGATCGCGTACGCCTCCATCTCCCACTTCGGCTTCATCATCCTGGGCATCTTCGCGATGACCAGCCAGGCCCAGAGCGGCGCGACGCTCTACATGGTCTTCCACGGCATCTCCACCGCCGCGCTGATGCTGGTCGCGGGCTTCCTCATCAGCCGCCGCGGCTCGCGCCTCATCGCGGACTACGGAGGCGTGCAGAAGGTGGCGCCGCTGCTGGCCGGCACCTTCCTCGTCGGCGGCCTGGCGACGCTGTCGCTGCCGGGACTGGCCCCGTTCATCAGTGAATTCCTGGTGCTGGTGGGCACGTTCAGCCGCTACCCGGTCGCCGGTGTGGTGGCGACGGTGGGCATCATCCTCGCCGCCCTGTACGTCCTGCTGATGTACCAGCGGACGATGACCGGACCGGTCGAGAAGCCCGAGGTGCGGGCGATGCCGGACCTGAAGGTGCGCGAACTGGCCGTGGTGGCGCCGCTGATCGCCCTGCTGATCTTCTTCGGGGTGTTCCCGAAGTCGCTCACCGACATCGTGAATCCGGCCGTCGAACACACCATGTCGGACGTGCGGAAGAAGGACCCCAAGCCAGACCATCCAGTCGCCGACCAGGGCTGGTTCGACTACAAGCCGGTGGAGCACGCCGGAGGTGACCACGAGTGAGTCTGTGGATGCTGGGAGCCGAGCAGCTCCAGGCCCCGAAGATCGAGTACGGAGCGCTGTCGCCGGCCCTGATCGTGCTGGGGGCGGCCGTTCTGGGCATCGTCCTGGAGGCGTTCCTGCCCCGTAAGAGCCGCTACGGGGCGCAGTTGGTGCTGACCGCGCTGGGAATGGCCGGCGCCTTCGCGGCCCTCATCGGCCTCGCCCTGTCCGGGCACGGATCGAGCAAGGCGGCCATCGCCGGCATGGGCGCCGTCGCCGTCGACGGCCCGGCGCTCTTCCTTCAGGGCATCATCCTGCTGGTCGGGTTGGTCTCGGTCTTCGTCTTCGCCGAGCGCCGCCTCGAACCGCTGGCACACGGTGCGAGGGTGGACTCCTTCGCCGCCCAGCCCGCGTCCGTACCCGGCGGTGAGGGCGAGCGGGAGGCCACCAGGGCGGGCTGGACCACCACGGAGGTCTTCCCGCTGCTGCTCTTCGCGGTCGGCGGCATGCTGATCTTCCCGGCGGCCAACGACCTGCTGACGCTGTTCATCGCGCTGGAGCTCTTCTCCCTCCCGCTCTACCTGCTGTGCGCGCTGGCCCGGCGGCGCC